>RFVZ01000023.1 GCA_009922405.1 Betaproteobacteria bacterium | reverse complement strand
AAAACGCCGCATGTGCAGGGCTCGCGGCGAGTCAAACGCCCCCAGTGCGAGCATGAGGCGCTCGGGTGAACGCTGCAGCTGCTGACAAGCGCGATCGAACGCCTTCCACTCGAGCGACATCTTGTCGGGCGCAAAAACCAGCGCATCGGCAAGCGCGCGCATTTCGGCTGGCAAGACCCCGGCGGTGATTTCAGCCACCCAGCCGTCCATCACCTCTTGTTGCTGGCGCTTCCGCTCCAAACCCGCCAAGGCCGCGTTGAGTTGTTCTGTCGAAGCCGGTCGATAACGCCCCTTGCCCTTGCGATGAAAATAGATCGGCGCGCCATGTAGGCGGAGTAACAAAGCCGTGGCCTCGACCGCCGTTGGCGCGCGGCCAAACCAATCGAGCGCCAGCGCATCAAACGCAAATTCGTCCTGGGGAGCAATTTCCCACAAAAATTTGAGATCAATCGCGTCACCCATCATCTGCGCGGCCTGCATCAGATCCGCAGGCGTTGGGGTCTCAAAACGCAGCATCACAGCGGCCGCCTTGATCCGGACGCGGCGCCCGGTCGCGAGTTCGACTTGCAGGTTCGCACCTGCATCCGCCAGGACGTGACCGGCTTTGTAGCTGCCGTCTTCTTCGAGCAGAACGTTCATGGGAGCCCATCGCAGAGAGTCGGCGATCTTACCAGCGGGCGCTTTCAACGCGCCGCGCCGATCTGAAGGGTATTTCGGGCTAAAGTTCAGGCGCAACAGAGGAGGGAACGCGATGGCCATGGACATAATCGATTATCGAGTCATCGGCTCGGAGATGCAGTTCGTTGAATGCGAACTCGACCCAGGCGAAGCGATGGTGGGAGAGGCGGGTAGCCTCATGTACATGGAAGCCGGAATCACCATGGACACCCTGTTTGGTGACGGCAGCCAGTCTGCCTCGGGCCTGTTGGGCAAATTGCTGGGTGCTGGCAAGAGACTCCTGACGGGCGAGTCCCTGTTCATTACGGTTTACACAAACGCGGCGCCCCAGCGTCAAAAGCTCGCATTTGCAGCACCTTTCCCCGGAAAAATTCTCCCCATCGATTTGCGCCAGTTTGATGGCCAATTGATCTGCCAGAAAGACAGCTTTCTGGCCGCTGCCCGCGGTGTCCAGATTGGTATTGCCTTTCAGAAAAAACTCTCTGTCGGATTCTTTGGCGGAGAGGGGTTCATCATGCAGCGCCTCGAAGGCGACGGCCTGGTCTTTGTGCATTCGGGTGGCACCGTGGTCAGACGCGAACTGGCAGCGGGTGAGGTATTGCGCGTGGATACGGGTTGCCTGGTCGCGACCGCCGGGGCCGTTGATTTTGATATCGAGTACGTTGGGAAAATCAAGACCGCCCTTTTCGGGGGTGAAGGCTTGTTCTTCGCGCGTCTGACAGGGCCTGGAACGGTCTGGCTGCAGTCCCTCCCGTTTTCTCGGCTCGCTTCAAGGATCTTCGCGGCCGCCCCCCAAATGGGTGGCCAACGCGAAGAGGGCTCACTGCTGGGCGCCCTGACCCCGGGGTTGGGAAACGTCTTCGATGGTGATAACGACTAGAACAAACCAGCGATCAGGGGACAGCGGCAGCGCGATCCTGAAGCGCTGCCAGCAACTTCTCATGAACCCCGCCAAAGCCCCCGTTGCTCATCACTAAAATTCGGTCGCCCGGGCGCGACTCAGCCACCACCGCCGCGACCAGCGCCACAAGATCCTCAAATGTTTGCGCCTTGTCGCCCAGGGGCTCGAGGGCCTGCGCGACGTTCCACCCCAAGCCTTTGACATAACAGAACACACGGTCCGCTCGGGCCAGGCTGGCAGGGAGCCGCGCCGACATCGTGCCGAGCTTCATCGTATTCGATCGGGGTTCCAGCACGGCAAGCACCCGACCGCCGTCGTGGATCCGGGCACAGAGACCATTGATTGTCTGTTCGATCGCCGTTGGATGATGGGCGAAGTCGTCAATCACCGTGACCCGAGCCACCGTACCGCGGGTCTCGAGCCGACGCCGAACCCCCGGGAAACGCCCGGCGGCCTCGAGTGCTGCGGCGGGCGCGATACCCAGAGCGCGGGCGGCCGCCACCGCAGCCAGCAGATTGGCCCGATTATGCGCACCGGCCAAGGGCAAGTCACAGTGCCCAACGACATCTCCATCCAACCGCACTTCGATGGCGGTGGCCTCGGCCAATTCATTTAAGACGCGGGCCTGCCAGCGGCCCTGGCAGGGAGTCTTGTGATCAGCGCCGTTGCTCGATGAATCAGCGTGTTCTCCGCCGATTCGCTCCACCGGAGTCCAACAACCGCGAGCGAGAACCCGGTCGATCGCCTCGCTCGACCCATCGACAATCAGCCTGCCCGAGCTTGGCACCGTGCGGACGAGGTGATGAAACTGCGTCTCGATCGCGGCCAGGTCCGGAAAGATATCAGCGTGGTCGTACTCCAAATTATTCAGAATCGCGATACGCGGCCGATAATGCACAAATTTTGAACGTTTATCGAAAAAAGCAGTGTCGTATTCGTCTGCTTCAATGACGAAAGCCGCCCCTGTGCCCAAGCGGGCGGATACACCAAACCCGCCAGGCACCCCACCGACCAGAAACCCGGGCGCCGCCCCACAGGCATCCAGAATCCAGGACAAAATCGACGTGGTCGTGGTTTTGCCATGGGTGCCCGCGACGGCGATCACTGCACGACCGCGCAGCACATGCTCAGCGATCCATCGGGGTCCCGAATCGTAGGGCAAACCTTGATTGAGAATTGCCTCCATTAGCGGATTGCCGCGGGTAACAACATTGCCGACGACAAAACAATCCGCGCCGCGTATCGCTGGGTCTTCAAGCTGACTCGGATCCCAGCCTTCAACCAGATCAATCCCGAGCGCCCGGAGCTGGTCGCTCATCGGCGGATAAACATTGGCATCACAGCCCGTGACTCGGTGTCCGGACTCGCGGGCAAGGGCGGCAATCCCTCCCATGAAGGTGCCGCAGATTCCAAGAATGTGAAGATGCATGACTCGATAATTCCAAAGGCGCGCTGCGTCACAGGCGTCAAGCTACACTGTACGGCGTTCTGAACGCGGATGCGTTTTGCCTGAATTTGAGGAGACGGCGATGACAGTTCGCCGCGAAATGGCCGCGGTCGCGGCAGCTCTGGTTGCTGACTCGGGCCTTGACTATGGCGCGGCCAAGCGCCGCGCAGCGCGTCACCTCGGCGTGGCAGACGCCTCACCCAAGGGCTCGATGCCCGACAACGACGAGATCGACGAAGCGCTGCGTGAACATCTGGACCTTTTTGACGCGGCGGGACATGAAGAGCGCCGGGAATCCATTCAAGTTGCGGCCATCGAACTGATGGAACAACTCGCGCAATGGTCTCCGCTGATTACCGGCGCAGCCTGGAAAGGTCTCGTGACTGAGCATGCGGTTCTCCACCTGCAAATCGCTGACGGCCATGCCAAAGAGGTCGCGATCGACCTGATCAATCGGGGCCTGGATTTTGAAGCGACCGAGACGACCGGATCCGGTGGACGTGGCCGTATCGAAGTGCTCGTCGGGTACTGGCGCGACTGGCCGGTCATGATCGCGATGCATCCGATCCATGACTTGCGCGGGGCGGCCCGAGAAGACGGCCCGCGCGGAGCCGATCGAGGTCATCGGGACCAGCTGATTGAACGCAGACGACGTCAGTGGCAGCCCGGAAAACCCCAGGGTCAGGCCCGCCCAGCTTTTCTGGTGGGATTGGTCATCCTTGTGATCGCTCTGCTCGCACTCGCGGCCGGACTTGGAGCAGGACTTGGATCGTCCTCGTGGAATCGCCAGGCCACACCCACCGCCGAGCCGGCGGTGCAAACCCTTTGGAGCCAACAATGGCCAGGCCCTGATGGTCAACCGAAGGCTCTTGACACCCTGCGCGGACAAATCACCGTGGTGAATTTCTGGGCGACCTGGTGCGCGCCCTGTGTTGAAGAGATGCCGGCGCTCTCGGCGCTCTATCAACAATTAAATCCGGAAATCAATCCCGAAAAACAGCAAGCTGCAAAGTCTCCGGGTCCACGTATCGAATTCATTGGAGTTGCCATCGACCGGGCCGACCAGGTCAACGAGTTCGCACGGCGCGCCCCGGTGAGCTACCCGCTTGTGGTGGCTGGGGCCGCGGGCTCCGAACTCGGCCGTGCCTTGGGCAATGACGCCGGGGCGCTCCCGTTTACCGCGGTCATTGACTCAAACGGTCGGGTGGTGGAACGGACACTGGGGGTGGTCGATCTCGAAAAATTGCGCAAACTGCTCCAGCGCCTGCAGGAGGGCACGCGTTAGCGGTTGAGGTAGACACCCGCGAGGGTGTGCGGCAAAATTCGCGGCTTATGCGTGCTTCTGTGGCGAATAGCCTGCATCTCCCATTGATCGGCCCAACGCCAACTCTGGCTTTCGCTTGAAGGAGGTCCCTTTGGATCTGCGCAAAATTAAAACGCTGATTGACCTTGTCTCGGAATCGGGCATCTCAGAGCTCGAAATCACTGAAGGCGAAGACAAGGTTCGAATCGTCAAGAACACGGCGGCGACGGGCGGCATGCAGCCGATGCCGCAGTCGTTTGGGTACTACCCCCAACCGGCGGCGATGGTGACGAATGGGCCAGCGGCGCCCATCGAAGCGGAGCCGATCGAACCCGTTGTCGGCCATCTGGTCAAATCACCCATGGTGGGTACGTTCTATCGGGCCCCCAGCCCGGGCGCGGAAGCCTTCGTTGAGGTGGGCAGCCCGATCAAGGAAGGTGCGCCCCTGTGCATCATCGAGGCGATGAAACTGCTCAATGAAATTGAAAGTGATTTCACTGGCATCGTGAAGGCCATCCTGGTCGACAATGGCCAACCGGTTGAATACGGCCAGCCTTTGTTCGAACTCGAGTAACGACGACCTGATGTTTGAAAAGATCCTGATCGCCAACCGCGGGGAAATTGCTCTGCGGGTCCAACGCGCCTGCCGAGAGCTCGGAATCAAAACCGTCGTTGTGCATTCCGAGGTCGATACTGACACCAAGTACGTCAAGCTAGCCGACGAATCGGTGTGTATCGGACCGGCAGCCTCTCGCGACAGCTACCTCAACATCCCAGCCATTATCTCGGCGGCGGAAGTCACCGACGCTGAGGCGATCCATCCGGGTTATGGGTTTCTCTCAGAAAACGCTGACTTCGCCGAACGCGTGGAGAAAAGCGGTTTCGTATTCATCGGCCCCCGACCGGATTCGATCCGGTTGATGGGCGACAAAGTTAGCGCTAAAGACGCGATGAAAAAAGCGGGTGTACCGGTCGTCACGGGCAGTGACGGTGCATTACCTGAAGACCCCAAGGAGATCATCAAGATCGCGCGCGCGGTCGGCTATCCGGTCATCATCAAAGCGTCAGGGGGCGGGGGCGGTCGTGGCATGCGCGTCGTCCACACCGAAGCTGCCTTGGTGAATGCCGTCAACACAACGCGCCAGGAGGCCGGCGCTGCGTTCTCTAACCCTGCGGTCTATCTCGAGAAATTTCTCGAAAACCCCCGTCATGTCGAGATCCAGATTTTAGCGGACGAGCACCGCAATGCGATTCATCTGGGCGAGCGCGACTGCTCGATGCAGCGCCGCCACCAGAAGGTCGTCGAAGAGGCACCAGCGCCAGGGATCACGAGGCGATTGATCGACCGAATCGGCGCCCGATGCGTAGACGCCTGCCGCAAGATTGGTTACCGCGGAGCCGGCACATTCGAATTCCTCTACGAGAACGGAGAGTTCTATTTCATTGAAATGAATACGCGGGTACAGGTTGAACATCCAGTCACCGAATTCATTACAGGCTATGACATCGTTCAACAGCAGATCCGAATTGCGTTTGGCGAGCGTCTGAGCATCCGTCAACGCGATGTCAGCCCTCGTGGCCATGCGATTGAGTGCCGGATTAATGCAGAGGATCCGTTCAAATTCACTCCGAGCCCGGGACGAATCACCTCGTGGCACCCACCCGGCGGCCCCGGCATTCGGGTTGATTCCCATGTCTACGCAGGCTGCGTCATCCCCCCTCACTACGATTCACTGATTGCCAAAGTGATCGCATATGGCGACACCCGCGAGCAGGCGATCGCTCGCATGCGAGTTGCGCTTTCCGAAATGGTCGTGGAAGGCATCCAGACCAATATCCCCTTACATCGCGAGTTGATGACCGATGCCCGCTTCATCACGGGCGGGACCTCGATCCATTATCTGGAGCAACGTCTTGCCCAACGTAGTGGTCACTGAAGCGGTGGTCACTGACGAGAAAGCAGCCGGCAGCATGCCGTTGGGCTGGCAGGAATTGAGCTTCGAGATTCCGTTACCGATGGTTGAAATCTGGAGCGATGCCCTGCTCGAAGCCGGCGCACTCTCGGTTGACGCGCAGGACGCCGATGCGGATTCGATTGATGAAGTACCGCTCTATGGCGAACCGGGATTAATGCCGCCGGCGCCTGGATGGGAACGCACGCGCCTGACCGCGCTCATGGTGGCCCACTGCGATCCACTTGCGGTGTTGAACGACGTCGCCGATGCGATCGCGAGTCCACCGCCCGGTCGGGTCAACATTCGTTGGGTTGCAGAGCAGGATTGGGTGCGCCTGACGCAGGCGCAGTTCGAGCCGATTCCGATCGGTGAGCGCCTCCTCATCACACCCTCATGGCACGCAGACGCCGCGCAAGCCCCCAACAACCGAGGCCGACTTTGCATCGAACTCGACCCGGGGTTAGCGTTTGGAACGGGGAGCCATCCGACCACTCGCCTCTGCCTTGAATGGCTGGAGCGCCACATCCATGGTGAGGAGTCGGTCATTGATTACGGTTGCGGTTCCGGCATTCTGGCGATCGCCGCGGCCCGACTGGGGGCGCAGTCAGTCATTGCGATTGATATTGATGCACAAGCGCTGATCTCCACTCAAGCCAATGCGCAAGCGAACCCGCCAACAGACCAGGTGATTGAGATTCGTTCGACCGAAGACCCTCGCCCGGAGGCGGTCGACGTCGTTGTGGCCAATATTCTGTCGATGCCCCTCAAGCTGCTGGCACCCGTTCTGATCGACCTCGTCCGGGCCGGCGGCACTCTGGTACTGTCGGGCGTTCTCGAGCGACAGGCTGCCGAGGTCGCCAGCGCCTATGCGCCTCGCGTCCCCCTGACCGTCGTTGCCGAGCGTGATGGCTGGGTCTGCTTGGCCGGCCATCGCCCATTTCCTTCCATTTCAACCGAGACCCAACGCCCATGAGTTCGCACTGGCATACGTCCTGGAACGCCCCCCGAATCCTGATCAGTGGTTCGGTCGCCTATGACACGATCCTGGTCTTCGAGGGCCATTTCAAGGATCACATCCTGGCCGACAAGGTGCACATGATCAATGTTGCCTTCCTGGCCCCCCGACTCGAGCGCAATTACGGCGGAACTGCCGCCAACATCGCGTATTCCTTAGCCGGTTTAGGCGCCCATCCGGCGGTTCTCGCAGCGGTTGGACGGGACGGTGACGACCAGATCAACCGGATGAAACGCATTGGTGTCGATGTGTCGGGGGTCATGCGGATTGACGAACTCTGGACCGCGCAGGCCTACATCACCACCGACCTCGACGACAATCAGATCACCGCGTTTCACCCCGGTGCGATGGATCGGGCCCATGAAGTCCGAGTTGCTGGGCACCTCCCCGCGGCGCTCGGCATCATCTCGCCCAACGGTCGCCAGGCCATGATAGATCATGCAGAGAGTTTTCGGGTCAACGATGTGCCTTTCGTTTTCGACCCCGGTCAGGCGCTCCCGATGTTCGATGGCGATGCGCTGCGGGGCATGATGGAAGGCGCGGTTGCAGTTACCGTTAACGATTACGAGTGCTCAATGATCACCCAGAAGACCGGGCTTGAGGAATCCGAGCTCGCGCGCCTGGTAAACGCGCTGATCGTCACCCGCGGGGGCGAGGGCTGCACCGTATGGGTGGACGGCGAGCCCCATTCGATCCCGGCGGCAGCGATTTCGCACGCCGTCGATCCAACCGGTTGTGGCGACGCGTTCAGAGCTGGAGTGCTTTATGGCCGGTCAACGGGCAAAGACTGGGTCGCGTCAGCCCGTCTGGGCTCAGTCTTGGGCGCGATGAAAATCGAGCATTCCGGCGCCCAAAGCCACGTGGTCAACCGCAAGGTCATCGCCGAGCGGTATGAAGCCGCCTACGGCGAGCGGCCCTGGCCCGAATCTGAAGATGCATTAGCCACCGATCTTGATGATCACCACCATCACCATCAGTGGACCTGATTAACCAACGCCCAACATCGGCAACGTTCGATCAATCAGACTCATTAAAAACTGGACAACGAGTAACAGGACTAACGGGGAGAGATCAACCCCACCCAGTAATGGGATGATCCGACGGATGGGCGCCAAAAAAGGCCGTGTCAATTGCTCCAGCGCCGGAGCGATTGGCGCGTAAGGATTGACCCAGGAAAGGATGGCTTGAAGAATGGTGGTGGCCATCAGCATCACCAGCAGCCAGCGCGCGACCCGCAGGATGGCCGCGAACAAAATCGTTCCAAACGCCGGCGCCTTGTCGACCCGATCGAGATCGCCGAACAGGACGAACTGAACCAACAACAACAGCAATGCAATTAGGAGTGCACCCAAGGCACTCGGCCAGTCGATCGTTCGCGATGGCCGCACCAGCCGCCGCAGTGGCATCACAAGCCAGTCCGTTAACGCCGCCGCAAAGACCAGCAGCGGATTGCGCGGATGCACATCGGCCCAGCCAGCCCAAACCCGCAGCACGCAAGCGCTAGCGAGCAACCCGCCAACGGTTTCAAAGACGAGCCAGATTGCGCTCGAGAACATAGCGAACCCCATCTCAGCGAAACAAGGCCGCCATGGTCTCACGACCACTGAGCACGGGCCCTTTCAGCCAAGGACCCGTCAACACCAGACCCATGAAACGGATCAGGGGCGAGCGCCCGTAGGGAATGGCCAAAGTCCAGCTGACTCTGCGGCTAGGCCAGTGGCGGGCGAAGCCTTTTTAGCACTCGTGCGGGGTGCGGGTGAAGGTCGAAGTTTCGCAGGAATTGCGGCCGCTGGTGGCGCCGCGGCAGCTGAAGCTGGCTGCTGAGTACCCCGCTTCGCGGCGGGCTTAGCGGCAGCTTTCGCGGCGGGCTTCGCGGCGGGCTTCGCGGCGGGCTTCGCGGCGGGCTTAGTTACGCGGGCACTGGGCGCAGCCGGTGTTGGATCCTCTGGCGGGGCGGCCACAGGCTTTTGAGCCCTGGCAGGAGGCTTGGTCTTGACGTCGACACCGACATTAGCTGGCACTTTAACGGGAGCTCTAGCGGAAGCCTTGGCAGATGGCTTTGCAGCGGGCTTCGCCACTGACTTTGCGATGGGCTTCAGGGGCGCCGTAGCGACCGTCTTGGCCGGCGCTTTGAGCGCTGTAATTGGCGTAGCCTTGTTCGAGGCCTTCGCGGGAGCCTGTAGCGGGGTCGCTTTCGTGGTCACGGCCTTGATTGATGGGGCAATCTGCGCGACTTTGGTCGCAGTCTTGACTGCGGCCTTAGTAGCGTCCACTTTGACCGCTTTGACCGCTTTGACGGGCTCGATCGCCTTGCTTGCTTTCTCGGCTTTGCTTGCCTTCCCAACCTTTACCAACTTCGAGGCCTTCGCGGCCTTCGCGGGCTTTGCCGCCTTCGCGGCTTTGTCAACTTTATCGGCCTTGGCGGGCTTCGCGGCCTTCACAACCTTTTCAGCTTTCTCGACCTTGGCGGGCTTCGACAATTTTTCGGTCTTCTTTTCAGCCTTACCCGCTTTGGTGCTCTTTACCTTGGCCTTGATTTCATCTTTTTTGGCCTTCGCCATATTGTTCTCCACGTACATGCTCTGGGCATGATTAAAAACAGGGACTCAGTCCCAACTGAGCGCACCTCCGGTCTGGTACTCGATCACTCGAGTCTCAAAGAAGTTGCGCTCTTTCTTCAAATCGATCATTTCGCTCATCCACGGGAAGGGGTTGTCCTCCGTGGCAAACATCGGCTCAAGCCCAATCTGTTGCGCGCGCCGGTTAGCGATGTAGCGCAAGTACCCTTTGAACATGGGCGCGTTCAACCCCAGAACACCACGGGGCATGGTGTCCTCCGCATATCGATATTCGAGCTCGACCGCTTGCAGGAATAAGGTCCGAATTTCTTCCTTGAACGCAGCCGTCCAGAGATGAGGGTTCTCGAGCTTGATGGTGTTAACCAGATCGATTCCAAAATTACAGTGCATCGACTCGTCACGAAGGATGTACATGTACTGTTCGGCAGCACCCGTCATCTTGTTCTGACGTCCGAGTGCGAGGATCTGGACAAAACCGACGTAAAAAAACAGCCCTTCCATCAGGCATGAAAACACGATCAAGCTCTTGAGAAGTGCCTGGTCCGTTTCTGGGGTTCCGGTCTTGAAATGCGGGTCGGTCAGCGTATCAATGAACGGGATCAGGAACTCGTCCTTATCCCGGATCGACTTGACCTCGTGATACGCGTTAAAGATCTCACCCTCTTCCAGACCCAGAGATTCAACGATGTACTGATAAGCGTGGGTATGAATCGCTTCCTCGAACGCCTGCCGCAACAAAAACTGACGGCATTCAGGCGCCGTGATGTGGCGATAGGTTCCCAACACAATGTTGTTGGCCGCCAGCGAGTCGGCGGTAACGAAAAACCCGAGATTTCGTCGAACGATCAGACGCTCGTCATCGGTCAACCCGTTGGGGTCTTTCCAGAGCGCGATATCGCGACTCATGTTGATTTCTTGCGGCATCCAGTGGTTGGCACAACCGGCGAGATATTTATCCCAGGCCCACTTGTACTTGAACGGCACGAGTTGGTTAACGTCGGCACCACCGTTGATCACGCGCTTGTCATCGACCCGAACCCGACGTGCGACGCCGTTCGAATCAGCAGTTGAATCAGCGGTCGACTCCGTAGTCTGACCCGGAGCCTGTGGCACCAGGACGGAGTGCTCATCAAACGCGCCACGCCCAAGAATCGGGAAAGCGGCGACTGGGGCGGCCGAAGGGGGCGCCAAGGGAGGCACCCGACCGGTCAGAGGGGCAGAATTTGGAGCGTCATCCCAGGAGAGCATAGCTTGGCCTTACCACAAAATAGAACGTCAACCCGACGAAGCCTGATTGACTGAAAAAACCTGAACGATCGAACCAACAGACCGAATTGACCTGTTGATCCACTAACCCACTAACCCTATTGACAGGCCTCGCACTCCGGATCGTCGATCGCGCAAAATTTAGGAGCGATCTCTTCCGCCTTGCGACTGAAATGTTCACTACCCGCGCCCGCCCCTGCCGGGTATGCGCCCGCCGAAGTCGTCAGGCCAGTGCCTGCGGCCGCCTCGGTGGCGCCATACGAAAAGCCGGCATGCCCACCCGGTTGCGCCGACACCGCATTGAGCTGGCCGACACGGTCACTCGTTGACTTTTCAGCAGAGGTGGCCGCAACGGTTCGCAGGTAATAGGTCGTCTTAAGCCCACGCAACCACGCCATCTTGTAGGTGTCATCGAGCTTCTTGCCGGAGGCCCCAGCCATATAAATATTGAGCGACTGGGCCTGATCGATCCACTTTTGACGACGCGAAGCACATTCGACCAACCAACTGGGGTCGACCTCAAAAGCGGTCGCATACAGCTGTTTAAGTTCCTCAGGCACGCGATCAATTTTTGCCAATGAACCATCGAAATACTTCAGATCGGACACCATCACCTCGTCCCACAGGCCTAGGCGTTTGAGGTCGCGAACCAGATGCTCGTTGACAACGGTGAATTCGCCCGACAAGTTCGATTTCACATAAAGATTCTCAAATGTGGGCTCAATACAGGCCGACACGCCAATGATGTTGCTGATCGTTGCGGTCGGGGCAATCGCCACGCAATTGCTGTTACGCATGCCGTGTTGACGAATGCGGTCACGCAGACGCTCCCAGTCCAGCGTGCTTGAACGGTCGACGTCCAGATAGCCGCCCCGTTGCTCAGCCAGCAGATCGAGGGAATCTTGCGGGAGAATCCCGCGGTCCCACAGCGAGCCGCGGTAGCTCGAGTAGCGGCCGCGCTCCTCGGCGAGCTCTGTGCTGGCCCAGTAGGCGTGATAACAGACCGCTTCCATTGAACGATCCGCGAATTCCACCGCGTCGGCGCTAGCGTAGGGGATCCGGAGTTGATGCAGACAGTCCTGAAAGCCCATGATGCCCAAGCCAACCGGGCGATGCTTTAGATTGGAATTGCGGGCCTTGGCGACCGCGTAGTAGTTGATGTCGATGACGTTGTCGAGCATCCGCATCGCGATCCCGATGGTACGACCCAACTTGTCGTGATCCAGTGCATAACGAGGCCGGCCATCGGCCTCACGACCCACTTCATGCAGGTGCGCCAGCAGATTCACCGACCCGAGATTACAGACCGCAATTTCGGTCGCACTGGTATTGAGGGTGATCTCGGTGCACAGGTTGCTGGAATGCACCACACCCACGTGCTGCTGTGGTGAACGCAGGTTGCATGGATCTTTGAACGTCACCCAAGGGTGCCCCGTCTCAAACAGCATGCTGAGCATGCGCCGCCACAGTTGAACTGCCGGCAGCTTGCGGAACAGCTTGAGTTCGCCCCGCTCTGCCCGGGCCTCATGGGCGACATAGGCAGCCTCGAATGCGGTCCCAACTTTGTCGTGCAAATCCGGGCAGTCGCTCGGTGAGAAAAGTGTCCACTCCTGATTTTCCATCACCCGTTTCATGAACAGATCTGGAATCCAGTTCGCAGTGTTCATGTCGTGGGTGCGACGGCGATCGTCACCGGTGTTCTTGCGCAGTTCCAGAAATTCTTCGATGTCGAGGTGCCAGGTCTCGAGATAAGCGCATACCGCGCCCTTGCGCTTGCCGCCTTGATTAACCGCGACTGCGGTGTCGTTGACGACCTTCAAAAACGGAACAACGCCTTGACTCTTGCCGTTCGTCCCTTTGATATGACTTCCCAGCGCCCGGACAGCAGTCCAGTCGTTCCCCAAACCACCGGCGAACTTCGACAACAAGGCATTTTCTTTGATGGCCTCGTAGATGCCATCGAGATCGTCAGCTACGGTGGTCAGGTAACAGCTTGATAGCTGCGAGCGCAGAGTCCCTGCGTTAAACAGGGTCGGGGTACTGGACATGAAGTCGAACGAAGACAGCAGTTCGTAGAACTCAATCGCTCGGGTCTCGCGGTCGACTTCGCCCAATGCCAGGCCCATCGCAACGCGCATGAAAAACGCCTGCGGCAACTCGATCCGCGCGTCTTGTACGTGCAGAAAATAACGGTCGTACAGCGTCTGCAAACCCAGATAGGTGAATTGCAAATCACGCGCAGCGTTTAGCGCAGCGCCTAGTCGCTGCAGGTCGTAACGACCGAGCTCTTCGTTGAGCAAACCGGCGTCAATTCCGCGGCGAATAAAACCGGGGAAGTACTCGGCATAGCGAGACACCATGGCCCCCTGGGCCACTTCTTCACCAAGCACTTCGCGTCGCACCGAATGCAGCAGGAGACGAGCGCTGACCTGGGAATACGCGGGGTCAAGCTCGATCCGCGAACGCGCGGCCAACACCACCGACTTGTAGACCTCTTCGATGGGTACCCCATCATAAATATTCTTGACGGTTTCACTGAAGATCGCCTCGGGGTCGGCCACGCCATCGAAGCCGACACAAGCCGCGGCGATCAAATCCCGCAGGTCGGCCTGATTGAGCGGCCGCCGATGACCATCATCCAGCACATGCAGAAGCGGTTGAGTGACCTCTGGAGCCGCGGCCGATCGCGCAGCCCTTTCCTGCGATCTCTTTTCCCGATACAGCACGTATGCGCGCGCTGCTTCATGTTCACCGGAGCGCATCAAAGCCAGTTCGACCTGGTCCTGCACATCTTCGATATGGAAGGTCCCACCAGCGGGCTTGTTGCGGATCAGCGATCCAACGACGCCACGGGTCAGCTGCTCAACCAACTCGCGAATCCGGGCACTGGCTGCACCCTGCCCGCCCGCGACCGCCAAAAAGGCCTTGGTCATCGCGATGGCAATTTTGGACGGCTCGAATGGAACCACGGCCCCGTTACGGCGGATCACGCCGAAGTCAGTAATCCGTGCTGCCTCCCCTGAGCCTGCAAGGCCGCCGAGCTGCATTTCGGACGTTGAACCTTGGCGTCCGACGGTGCCCGATCGCTCAATCTGTGATGTCTCGCTCACGCTATGCATCATGAAAATTCTCAACCCGAAATGTGAATAAATTCCCGCACTTAGACCGAGTTTCCACGCGATGACGGCGATCGGTCAAAAGTCCCTAAAACACTAGCCGTAGTGCCTAGGGGCGAGTTCAAGCACTGAGTCTAGCGCCTGGTCGCCAAAATCTGCAAGCAATTCGAACCGCCAGTTGGGGGCAGAACAACGACCGACCGAGGCCCAAGCAACACCCTAAAACGGACGCACCAGACGCCCTGAACCGAGGTCTGTGTGGAGCCGCCGCCAGTCAAATGAGGCCCCTGGATCGGTCTTGCGGCCTGGAGCAATATCGCTATGCCCAGCGATCCACACTAAGGGATAGGCGCGCTCAAGGCTGTGAATCAAGCGCACAAGAGCGCGGTATTGATCGGCGTCATACGGGATATCCCCAGTACCTTCGAGTTCAATACCAATCGAGAAATCGTTGCAACGATCTCGCTCCAGAAATCGAGACTCGCCCGCGTGCCAGGACCGCGCGCCACAGGCGGCGAACTGCGTGATCGAGCCATCGCGGCGAATCAAAAAATGCGCCGACACCCGCACGCCAGCCAACGGTTCGAATGCCGAGTGCACCGTGGCGTCAAGAGTGCCCATAAACAAGCGTTCGACCGAATCCCCGCCGAACTCGCCGGGGGGCAGACTGATGTGGTGAATCACAACCAAATCAATAGTCGTCCCGATCGGACGCGCGTCTACGTGCGGGGAGCGGAGTTGGCGCACCTCGGGCAACCACCCCTCGGCATCTACGACAAACCCGTCAGCGGTCGGGCTCATGCTGGGTTCCCGCATTGGAATCACGATGACGATCCCGATGCGCTGCGCTGCAATAGACGCCTCCATCCGCCATGACGGCTTCAGAGAAGGGAAAGTGGACGCCACAATGCGCGCAGCGTTGCATCGATTCACCTTGATTGGGGCTGGGTACGTCGGGCGTTGCCGAGCTGGACCTGGCAGAGTGCTTACCATCGTTGCGGCGCAAGGATTTCGGACGACCTGACAGGGCTTTCCAGGCCAGCAAGCCTAAAAACCCCAGCACGATCCACATCAAAAACTTGGTCAACGTCCGGGTTTCCGGTGATTGAGGTGATTCAGTTGGTTCAGCAACGGTTCAAGTCGGGCCGCGGCTCAGGATGACCTCAAAGACAAAGCGGCTACCGGCATAAGCGAACATCAATAGCGTGAAGCCTCCCAAGGTGAAACGCAACGCGGTCCGCCCGCGCCAGCCATGGAGACGACGACCGATCAAAAGCGTCGCGAACAGGGACCACGCAAGGAGGGTAAAGACCGTCTTGTGATCGAGCCGGAAGGGGCGCCCAAAGGCCGACTCCGAGAACACAATCCCAGTCAAAACGGTCAGACTTAAAAAAACAAAACCCGCACTAATTAAGCGAAACAACAAGCGTTCGAGGGTTAGCAGCGGCGGCAAGGCGTCAATCCATGCACCCCAGGCGCCTTCAGTCGTTGATGAACTGCCGGCCGAAGGGCCCGACGAAGTGCCTGCCGAAGCAGCAGCCGAAGCACCAGCCGAAGTACCTGCCGAGGTACCTGCCATCTGACCCCCGGCAAGAAAACCGAAGCGCGCTGGCGCCTGCAGGGCACGCTCGGCCATTGCCATCAAAATCGACTGCAGGGCGGCCAAGGTCATGAAGGAGTAGGCGCAAACACCCAACAACAGATGTGGCACAAACAAGGGGGCATCCGGGAGGCTGATCGGCGACCCCGGGAAGACCCCAGGCAGCCACGCCACCGCCACCGCGAGCGGCAACACCAGTAACCACAATGCGCCCATCGGCACGGCGATACTTTCCAGCCACAAAATACCCAGCGCAAGCCAGATCGCGGCGGACAGCACATGGGCAAACCCAAAATGAGGGTCATTCGCGGCGACCGGCAGCACCAGCGAAACGCCCTGAATCAGGAGCGCCGCGAGCACAATCCAGCGCTGCGGCAACATCGCACCGCTCGGCTGCGGGGATACACCTGTGGCCGCTCGCGCGCCGGCTACCGTGACGAACGCACGCGGCCAAGCCTGCCGCAAGGCGAGCGCATAAAGAAGGGTGGGCAATCCGTACAGTAAGATCGTCATTTCACTAGTCTACCGCTCATGTTCGACACTCTGTCCCAACGGCTGGCCCGCGTCGTAAAGACTATCAAGGGCGAAGCACGACTGACCGAAGCCAACACCGACGCCATGCTGCGCGAGATTCGCATCGCGTTGCTCGAAGCCGACGTCGCGTTGCCGGTCGTACGCGAATTTATCAGCCGGGTCAAAGAAAAGGCGCTCGGCCAGGACGTGCTGCAAAGCCTCACCCCCGGCCAAGCTCTGGTCGGCGTCGTGCATCGTGAACTGACCGCGCTAATGGGTGGCCAGACCGCCGAGCTCAATCTGGCGACAACCCCCCCAGCGATCATCCTGATGGCTGGTCTGCAAGGTGCGGGTAAAACCACCACAGTGGGCAAGCTGGCCAAACGCCTGCGGGCGCAAAAGCGCAAGGTCCTTACGGTCTCTTGTGACGTTTACAGGCCCGCCGCAATCGAACAATTAAAAACCGTCACGGCGCAGGTCGATGCGGACTGGTTCCCCTCGACCCCGGACCAAAAGCCCGTGGAAATTGCGCGCGCCGCGGTCCAGTGGGCACGCACGCACTACCACGACGTGTTGCTGGTCGATACCGCCGGACGCTTGGGGATCGACGCCGAAATGATGGCCGAGATCCGGGCGTTGCACGACGTGCTCAAGCCGATCGAAACGCTCTTTGTAGTCGACGCCATGCAGGGCCAGGACGCGGTGAATACCGCCCGGGCGTTCGGCGAAGCGCTACCCCTCACCGGGATCGTGCTGACCAAGCTCGATGGCGATTCGCGCGGCGGTGCCGCGCTGTCGGTCCGTCATGTCACCGGTCAGCCGATCAAATTTGTCGGGATTGGCGAAAAACTCGACGGGCTCGATGCATTCCATCCGGATCGGATGGCATCGCGGATCCTCGGCAT
>RFVZ01000220.1 GCA_009922405.1 Betaproteobacteria bacterium | reverse complement strand
TGGAGCCGCGCGGCGCTCCAGTTGGCGATCCGAACCCGCTCAACGAACAAACCCGACGCGCATTGCTTCGAGATTCGCCGGGCCAGACCGTTCACGGTCGTGCTGTTGCGAAACTCGATCCGGGCCGGCGTCGGGGTCGCTCGGCCACCGCCATTCGTGCTGCCGGTTTTCTTCGCACCGGCGCTCTTGGTTTCGCGAACACCAGGCTCCACAGCCGTCTCCATGGCCGGCGCGACGGAATTCGCTGAACGGATCGCTGAAGGCGGCACCGCCGAGGTGGTCGCGGGCGATGGGGTGACGGCCGCGCGATTGTTGGCTGTCAGTGCAACGGCCTTGCCGCGGCGTTCGGCGAGGCGTCCGGCGACCAGTACGAGGTTGGCTGTCGCCACCGCGTCATCAGGGCGGCTCACGAGCACCGCCTGTAACTGCGCCAGAGCCCCCGTCAGATCGCCGGTTTCGGCCAGTACGACAGCAAGCACATTGGCTGCGTCGAGATAGGACGGATCGAGCTGTCGAACCCGACGCAGTTTGGCAATAGCGCTTGCTTGCTCGCCGGCCTCGAGATCACGCCGGGCGTCCCGGTAGACGGCAAGCGCTTCGATCGGTGCTGTTGCTGGCGCGGCATCGCGGGCCGGTTCGACCTGAAAGAGTAGGCCCTGCGCAGGTGCGGTCGGCGTTCGGTTTGCGCACCCTGGTAACAGAGGCAACAGGAGCGCGACCGGGAAGAGCCAAAGATGAGGCAACATTTCGTTACGATTCCAATATTGCAATGGCCCGAGGTGCTGACATGCTTGACCTGAAAATTCGGAATGCCCAAGTGTACGACGGCATGGGCACCCCAGCGCAACGGTGTGATGTCGGAGTTCGTGACGGATTAATCGTTGCGCTCGGCGACCCGCTGCTCAGCGCGTCAGCGCGACAGACAATCGATGCGGAGGGCCTCGCCCTCATGCCAGGCATTGTCGACAACCACACCCACTATGACGCGCAAGTCACTTGGGATCCTTATTGCACGCCCTCGCCAGCGCTCGGCGTGACAACCGCCGTGATCGGAAATTGCGGTTTCACAATTGCACCTTGCCGACCCGCCGACCGCGATCGGGTCATGCGCAACCTGACTCAGGTTGAAGGGATGTCGCTCGACGTGTTGCGTTCCGGAATCGACTGGTCATTTGAGACGATCCCCGAATACCTCGATCTGCTGGATCGTCGATCGAGCGCTATCAACCTGGCGGCCTTCGTCGGGCACTCGTCCGTGCGCACCTGGGTCATGGGAGAGGCTGCCACGGAACGCGCTGCGAGCCCTGATGAAATTGCTGCCATGCGGCACCTGGTCGACGAAGGGATCGCGGCCGGTGCGATCGGGTTTGCCACCAGTACTTCGCCCGCACACAACGGCGAAGCGGGTCGTCCAATGCCGTCAAGGCTGGCTTGCGATGAAGAATTGCACACGCTCACGATGGCCCTTCGTGAGGCTGGGCGCGGCGTGTTCATGCTGACCAAAGGTGGACACACCAAAGTCGAGTTTCTGGAGCAGTTGGCGGCTGACAGTGGCCGACCAGTGATTGTTGCTGCACTTTTGCATAATTCCACCAATACGAATGCTGTGTTCGCCGATCTCGATGCGATCGAAGCCGCGCGCCAACGCGGGCGTTCAATGTGGGGAGCCGTTTCGTGCTGTCCGTTGACCAATGACTTCACGCTGCAATCCCCGTATCCCGTTGAGGGCTTGCAGTCTTGGCGTGAGGCGCTCCCACTCAAGGGCGAGGCATTGATTGCAAAACTTGCCGAGCCTGCTTTTCGAGAAGCGGTTCGGCTTGAGATCGCCCGCCCCGCGACCTTTCGGCTGTTTAACGGGGAATGGGACAAGGTTCAGGTCATTGAAGTGTCCCGTTCGAGTAACGCCTGGATGGAGCAACGCACGATCGCCGATCTCGCGACTCAACTCGCGCGCGACCCGCTGGATGTGATGCTGGACCTCGCGATTGAGGAGAATCTTGCAACTGTGTTTAGTGCCGTGTTGCTGAATTCCGACGAGGCCGCTGTTACCCAGATCCTCCAGCACCCGGCCTCGCTGATTTCACTGTCCGATGCGGGCGCGCATCTGACGTTCTTTAACGACGCCGGGTTCGGTCTTCATCTCCTCGGGCATTGGTCGCGCGAACTTGGCGCAATTACGCTGCCGGATGCGATTCGTCGCTTAACCAGTGACAGTGCGTTAGCGTTGGGACTTCGCGATCGCGGCCGGCTCGCGATCGGTTTGCCGGCCGACTTGTTGTTGTTCGACCCTGCATGCGTTGGTCGGGGGCCGAAGCACCGTGTCCACGACTTACCGGGTGGCGGTGCTCGACTCGATACGCCCGCGCTCGGCGTTCACGGTGTTTGGGTCAATGGCTCGCGTGTGGTCGGTCCGCAAGGCATTGAGCCCGCTGCGCCCCGGGCTGGCCGTTTGCTTCGTGGCGGGCGCGATTTTTAAGCCTCGACCGGGTTGGTAGCCCCCGCCATGACATGGCCCGTGGGGCCAACCAATCGGGCCGACGCGACATGTTTGGGGTGGTCGTCAAAGTAAAAATCGGGCTCAAATTCCGCTAAGAACTCGCCCTTGTCGAGCCCGCCCAAAAACATCGCCTCATCGATGTCAACGCCCCAATGCATGAGCGTCCGGATGGCGCGTTCGTGGGCGGGGGCACTTCGTGCCGTCACCAGGGCAACCCGGATACCCATCCGCTCGGTTGCCCCGCGCTCGGCCCGCAATCGATGGAGCGCTTCAAGGAGTGGTTTGAACGGTCCCGGGTTGAGCGGTTGATCCGCGCGCTCGGACTCATGACTCTGGAACGCGTCCAGCCCCTGAGCCTGAAACACCCGCTCGGCCTCATCTGAAAATAGGACCGCGTCACCGTCAAAGGCGATTCTGACTTCGTGGGGGTGACGGCCGGCCGCTCGAGCCGAGTCGGGAAAGACCAGAGCACCCGCAAAGCCAGCCTCTAAGGCGCCGCGCACATCGCCCGGTTCGGCCGATAAAAAAAGATCCGCCCGCAGCGGGCGCAAATAAGCCCACGGCGCGCGTCCCCGCGTGAAGACGCCCCGTTCGATACCCAGGCCATGGTGAACCGCCGAATTGAAGACCCGCAAACCGCTCGCCGGGTCATTGCGCGAGAGGATCACAACTTCCACACGGCGTTGCTCGGCCGGAAGTTCGGGATCGTTGAATGCGAGTAATTTTCGAACGAGTGGCAGGGCGATTCCAGCTTCGGCTGCGACCGCCACCCGATCGAGCTGCAACTGCATATAGGGACGGTCGTCGGCCGGGTCAAACAGCCGGTTCTCGGCTTCAAAATCAAACAGCGCCCGCGAGGAGAGCGCCACGACCAGACGGTTCTCGAGATTCAAGGGCATCAGGAACTCCAGCAGAGCAAAGATGATACGCCGGGGCTGCGACGGGATGATCCGTCGAACTCATCCGCCGGCGTCATTCGCCGGACTCGAGACTCATGCTAAGTTCGCGCCTCAACTTTCCACCCAGACCTGTGAGTCTCGCCATGATGAAGTTTCGCTTCCCCGTTGTGATCATCGACGAAGACTGGCGTTCGGATTCCGCCTCCGGGCTGGGGATTCGCGCCCTCGCCAAGGCACTCGAAGACGCGGGTACTGAGGTCGTGGGGGGCTTTACCTACACCGATGTCGCAATGGTGGCCAATCAGGCTGCGCGCGCTTCAGCGTTCATCGTTTCGATCGACGATGAAGAAGTCGCCGAAGACGAGGCCGAAGGATCAGTAGCGCCAGCGGCTATCCAGGATCTGCGTAAGTTCATTCAGGAAACCCGTCGGCGCAATGCCGATGTGCCGATCTTTTTGTTTGGCGAGACCCGCACCTCACAGCACATTCCAAGCGATGTATTGCGTGAACTCCATGGCTTCATTCATATGTTTGAGGACACGCCGGAGTTTGTGGCGCGTTACATCATTCGCGAAACCACCGCGTATCTGAACTCGCTACCACCCCCGTTTTTCAAGGCGCTT
>RFVZ01000219.1 GCA_009922405.1 Betaproteobacteria bacterium | reverse complement strand
GGTCAAGGTAGGCAAAGATGCGGGCCCGGCGATATTCGGACGTCCAGATCAGGATGCAAAACGTCACCGCCAGCATGAGCAAAATTCGGTTGCTGGGCTCGCGAATCGTGGGCTTGCACGGATTGCAAGTGGCGTCATCGAAGCGTTTCCGCAGGCGTTCGAGCGGGCGGGTGGTGGGGCCCTGGGGCGCCTTCTGAGTCTGGGTTTTGGGAACTCTTTGAACGCTCGGGTGGCCTTGTTGGGTAATCCGGTGCGGGGCGCACTTGCCAGGCTTCCTGGTCCCGCCGAGCGCGCCGATAAGCGCCATGGCCCGCTGACTTTGCTGATTGTGGGGGGCAGCCTGGGGGCTCGCGCTCTGAATGAGACCGTGCCGACGGCGCTGGCGCTGCTGGCCCAGCGGCTTGCGCCAGAGTTCTGGCCGCAAGTCGTTCACCAGAGCGGGCGCGCCCATCTCGAACCCTTGCGTGCGGCGTATGCCGCAGCAGGGGTGCAGGCGCAAGTCATCGACTTTATCGACGATATGACCCAGGCTTACTCGGAGGCGGATCTGGTCATTTGCAGAGCCGGCGCTGCCACGGTGGCCGAGCTCGCGGTGGCCGGTGTCGCTGCTCTGCTGGTGCCGTATCCGCATGCGGTGGATGACCACCAAACTGGCAACGCACGGTGGCTCACGGATGCGGGTGCCGCATGGCTCCAACCGCAGGCGCAGTGGAGCGCTGAGGGGCTCGCCGATCAACTGGTCCGTCTGGCCCAGCCCGCTTCTGCAGAGCCCGCTTCTGCAGAGACGAATTCCCAGGTGGTGCCAGCCGGGCGCGCCGAACTCGTGATGATGGCCGAGCGGGCACGTTCTATGGCCTTCCCAGACGCGGCCGAGCGGGTCGCGGACTTTGTTGAATCGCTGGCGCGCAGGCTCCCATGAAGCACAAAGTCAAACGAATCCACTTTGTGGGGATTGGCGGCGCGGGGATGAGCGGAATTGCTGAAGTCCTCCTCAATCTGGGCTATCAGGTGAGTGGCTCCGACGCGATTGCTGGCAGTGCGACCCAGCGCTTGCAGGGCCTTGGCGTCCCGATTCAGATTGGTCACGACGCGGCCCAGATTGTGGACGCCGATTGCGTGGTGATTTCGACCGCAGTCGCCGGTGATAACCCCGAAGTGCTTGCGGCGCGCGCACGAAGAATCCCGGTCGTTCCCCGTGCGCTGATGCTGGCGGAGCTCATGCGTCTAAAGCGCGGCATCGCGATCGCGGGTACCCACGGCAAGACCACCACGACCTCCCTGGTCGCGAGCGTACTGGCGGCTGGGCATCTGGATCCGACCTTCGTGATTGGTGGGCGGCTGCTGTCTGCGGGCGCCAATGCGAAGCTGGGTCAAGGTGATTTCATCGTGGTCGAGGCCGATGAGTCGGACGCGTCGTTCTTAAACCTCTCGCCCATTCTGGCGGTGGTTACCAACATTGATGCCGATCACATGGAGACCTACGGTCACGATCTGGCCCGGCTGCGCCAGGCCTTCGTTGAATTCACGCAACGCCTGCCATTTTATGGCGCCGCGGTTCTGTGTACGGATGACCCCGGCGTGCGTTCGATCCTGCCTTTTATCTCGAAGCCAATGTTGAGTTACGGCTTTGGCGAGGACGCCCAGGTTCGGGCGGTCGATGTAGCGGCGATTGGCGAGACGATGCGTTTCACCTGTCTGCGCGAGGATGCGCCACCGCTGCCGCTCACGCTCAATTTGCCCGGCAGGCATAACGTATTGAATGCCCTAGCCGCGGTCGCGGTGGCAGATGAACTCGGCGTGGATGACGATGCCATCCGCGAAGCCCTTGAGGCGTTTCGGGGGGTCGGGCGACGGTTCCAGCGCTGGGGTTCTTTTCCGGCCCGTGACGGGGGACAGTTCTCGGTCATTGATGACTACGGTCATCACCCCGTTGAGATGGCGGCAACCCTGGCGGCCGCGCGCGGCGCCTATCCGGGGCGGCGAGTTGTCCTCGCGTTTCAGCCGCATCGGTTTACCCGAACACGAGACTTGTTTGAGGATTTTGTGCGTGTCCTCTCCGGGACCGACGCACTCCTGCTTGCCGAGGTCTACGCAGCGGGTGAGCCGTCGCTCGTGGCCGCCGACGGGCGCGCGTTGGCGCGGGCCGTGCGCGTTACCGGTCGAGTTGAGCCGGTGTTTATCGAAGACATTGCGAGCATGCCCGCCGCGATTGAAGCCATAGCCCGCGATGGCGATATCGTCATCACGATGGGCGCGGGCTCGGTGGGCGGTGTGGCTGCCGCCCTGCGCGAACGTCTTGGCAGCGCTGAACCCCAAACGAGTGGGGGGCTGCGATGAGTGCGCAGGCCATCGATCCGCACGGTCTCGGCAAGGTGGCCGTCCTGTTTGGCGGCGATTCTGCCGAGCGCGAGATTTCCATTCGTAGCGGTACCGGCATGCTTGAGGCCTTGTGCCGACGGGGCGTTAATGCGCACGCGTTCGACCCGCGGGACCGGTCCCTTGACGAACTCCTGCGCGCAGGCTTTGACCGAGCCGTCATTGCGCTGCATGGCCGCTGGGGCGAGGACGGTACCGTCCAGGGTGCGCTGGAACTGTTGCGCATGCCTTACACGGGTTCCGGTCCGATGGCGTCGGCCATCGCGATGGACAAAGTAGTAACCAAAGAACTTTGGCGTGCCGCCGGGCTGCCCACGCCCAACTGGCAGGTGCTTGAGCTCGGGCAGGTCAATAGCGCGGACGGTCGGGCTCAGCTGATTGCGCACCTCGGTTTGCCCCTGATCATCAAACCGGCGCACGAGGGCTCCACCCTGGGGCTGACTAAAGTGCTCGGCGAAGATCAAATTGTGGCGGCTTTCGAGCGGGCCGCCGCCTGTGACTGCGCACCCGACGGTAATTACGATTATCAGCACAAATATTTTGGCGACGAGACTCGTTATCTTTGTCCGGCGCCCCTGCCCCTTGCGGTTGATGCCCAGGTGCGTGCACTCACCGAGCAGGCGTTCCGCCTCCTGCGCTGCCGCGGGTGGGGGCGTTGCGACGTGATGCTCCAGCCCGATCCCAATGCGCCCGATCAGCCCGAGCGCATGCGGCCGATGTTGCTCGAGATGAATACCTGTCCGGGGATGACGGATCATTCCCTGGTTCCGATGGCTGCCCGCGCGGCTGGAATGGACTATGACGAACTGGTGCTGCGACTCGCCGCGGGCGCTGCCCTGACGCTGCGTCAGAACCGGAGCGCCCAGCCATGAATCCCTGGCACGCGCCCCGATTACTCAACCGGGTGGCGGACACCCTGTTCGCCCTTTCGGTCCTTGCCTTGGTCGCTGCGGCCGCGCATTGGTTTGCGCATCGTTCGTGGTTCTCCTTGCGCGCGGTGGCTGTCGAGGCGGCACCCGGCCACAGCCTGCGCCACAGCAGTGAATCCACGATCCGGACCTTGGGCGTGCAGCCCCTGAGCGGTACTTTTTTTACATCCGATCTGGAGGCTGCGCGAAATCGGTTCGAATCGATTCCCTGGGTTCGTCATGCCAGTGTCCGGCGGGTCTGGCCCAACCGATTGCTGGTTCAACTCGAAGAACACCGACCGTTCGCGACCTGGGGCGACGGGCGTTTGGTCAATACGCTGGGCGAGTTGTTCGCGGCCAATGCAGCCGAGGCCGATGACGAAGGCGCGCTGCCGGAATTGTCTGGGCCACCCGGTAGTACCGCAGAGGTGATTCGACGCTGGCGCGAACTCAATGAATGGCTTGCGCCACTCGAGCTGCGCCCCGTCGCCCTGGTGCTCTCGCCCCGTTGGGCTTGGACCGTGCGTTTAAGCAATGGGACCACGCTGCTTTTAGGCCGTGATCAGGGCAAGCCGATCGGCGAGCGGGTGGCTCAAATGGTCAAGGTCTGGCCGCAGGTGGCCCAACGACTCGGGGCGACCGACACGATCGATCTTCGATACCCCAACGGGTTTGCGTTGCGGACCACGCTCGCGAGCACGTCCAGCAAGACCAGTTCGACCAAAAACTTATCAGC
>RFVZ01000218.1 GCA_009922405.1 Betaproteobacteria bacterium | reverse complement strand
TGAGCGGCGACATCTCGATCACCACACCCAACCTGGACCTGGCGGGCAAGCTGGCGGGGCTCAAAGTCAATCTGCTGGAGAGCGGGGGCTTCAGTCGCAACCCGTGTGTCAGCGCGGGCGCCAGTTCATTCGCACAGACCGGACGCGGCGGTTTACCCACATCTTCCTTTGGGGCGTTGGCTTCAGTCGACCCACGTGTAGGACAAGCAACAGCGTCGCGGGCCCCTGAGAGCATCGTTGCGCTGCAGCGCCCGCCACTGGTGAACAATCGCTTGGGTTGTAGCACTTCATGAACCTGCATTGGCAGTCTCAAACGACGGTGATGGCACTCACGAGACTCGCCATCGGCCGCGTCGGATTACTCTGGATCACAGTGGTGTGGCCAGCCTTCGTCACTTTGCTCATCGCCACGCCCATCGTCCATGCTTCGGGAGCGGAATCAACATCAAACCCCGTCGATCGCGAGGCAATTAGAGAAACTGTGGGCGGGAATCGCGCGCCATTAAGCGCCCCCTTCATGTTGCCAGCTGTGCCCAAAGATCCGGCGGATTCCCCGGTTGAAACCGATGGTCAGCGCTACCGCATCCGTCAGATCAAGCTCCGCGGCAACACGGTTTTTCCAGAGGCGGTGTTGGCAGATCTTGCAAAGCCCTATCTTGATCGCCAGATCGGCGCGCTCGAGATCGAAGAATTGCGCCAACTGCTGACGCGTCAGTATGTCAATAGGGGCTATGTGACGTCTGGCGCACTGGTGACGGACCCCGTCGATGCGGACGCGTCTCTACTGGACTTCACCATCATCGAAGGTCGTGTCGGCCAGGTTCGTATCGAGGGTCTGGGACGTCTGAGCGAGCGTTATGTTGCCGACCGACTCGTCCCCGACCCCAAGTCGGTGCTCAATATTGAGCAACTGCGTGAGCGCTATGAGTTGCTGTTGTCCGATCCGCTTTTTAACACCATCAGCACGCGGCTAACACCCGGCATTGAGCGAGGCAGCAGTGTGCTCTTTGTTGATGTAACGCGCGCTGTGCCGTACCAATTTTCAGTTTTTTCCAATAACTACACAGCGCCATCCATTGGCGAATCTGCGTTGGGAGTGTCAGGTCTGGTCCGCAATTTCACAGGCTATGGCGACACGTTGAGCATCAACGCCCAGGGCCCCAGTAATGGCTTCAAAGTCAATCGCTACGGGCTGAACTGGCTCGTACCGGTCAACAGCCTGGGGACACAGGTCAGTTTGCAGGTTGATGAAGGTGCATCATCGGTCATCGAAAGTTCCGTTGCGGCTCTTGACATTCGCAGTCAGCTGTCCAGCGCCGAGTTCGGGATCGTCCAGACCGTGATTAACAACACCAGCGGTCGCCTGGCGTACGGTCTGGCGCGCAGCCGTCGCCGAAACGAAACCTCATTATTGGGCGCTCCCTTTTCCTTCGCGGCCGGCATTCCTGACGGGGTACTAATTGAGACCGCCTGGAAGTTCTGGCAGGACTTTATTTGGCGCAACGAATCCACCGTGATTGCTGCGCGCATCACCCGGAATCAGGTGGAAAACAATCTGCTGCCCGATTCGGTGGATCCTGGTGCGCAGCCGCCAGACCACTACGGTTACTGGATTACGCAGATCACCCTCGGACGTCGGCTGACGGACTCCGGGATACAGGCGCAGGCGCGAGCAACGTTTCAGAATTCCTCAACCCATCTGACCTCTCTGGATCGGTTTGGAATTGGCGGCGCGATGACGGTGCGCGGATACCGTGAGAACCAGTTGTTGCGCGATACCGGCGCGATCATCAATCTGGAGACCGACATCCCGGTTTTGAACGGGCGAGGTGCCAATGCGGTGCAACTTGGAGTGACGCCGTTTTTCGCATGGGGCCGCGGCAAGAATATTGGTGAAACTGGCGTGATTCTCTCTTCAACCGGGCTGGCCTTGCGCTCGGAATGGCGTGGCTTTATTGCCAACCTGGCACTGGCAAAACGCCTGATTCGGCCCTCGTCGGTCGATACGCTTAACGGAACGATCCAGGACAAAGGGATCCACTTTCAGTTGCTGTACAACCTCTAGCATCGCGACTCAGGTATCCGAGAGCCATGCTGCAAACCCCCGCTCCGATTTCATTGGGGCAGTCGATTCTGGCCTTCCTCACGCGTTGGGCACTCACCTCAGGTTTCGTGGCGGTTTCCGTTGTCTTGCTGGCCTTGTTTGCATTGGGCGGTTTGACCCGCCTTGATTCGATGGCCATGGATCAACAGTTTCGTTGGCTATCGAATCTGCATCAGGAGAACGCCATTGACGATGTCGTGGTCGTTGGCATTGATGAAGCTAGCCTCAAAGAATTCAGCGTCCCAGTAGCCATCCTGCATCGCCAGATCGGCGGATTTTTTGAAGCGATGGCGCTTGGTCGGGCCCGCGGAGTCGGTATTGACGTGGTACTGCCAGCGGTCTCGTTTGATCATGTGCAGCCAGGATTGGACGCAGCATTGGCGCGCGGCATGATTGCATTGCGTTCTGTCGCCCCCCTGGTGATCGGACAAACAGCGGGCGCAGATGGCCAGCTCCGAGCGATCCATCCCTTGTATACGACCCTGACCGGCCCCGAAGGCTCGGGAATGGTGCTGGTCATCAAGGACAACGACGGGGCGGTGCGGCGTTTTGATGAACGGATCGGTGTTGATCGTCAAGAGCTGATTTCAATGCCAGGCCGATTGGCACGTCGCCTCGGTGCGCCGGTTCAGCACGGAATTGTGCCGTTCTACAACGGTGCACCTATGCCCTATGTCCCACTGAAGGAAGTCCTGGGCTTAAAGGCGAACGGGGATATCGCCGGGTTGCAACAGCGCTTCGCAGGCAAGGTCGTTTTGTTGGGAACCCTGCTGGACTATGACGATCTTCACCGTGTGGCTGTCGCGTTGGCGGTTGGCGATGCTCCTGATGCAACGCATGGGGTATTTATTCTGGCCCGGCAGTTACATAGCCTGTTAAAGGAAGATCTGATACGAGAAGTCCCCCCTCAGATCAGCCTGCTTTTAATCCTGTTTGCGACCTGCACCTGGTGGTTCAAACCGGGCAGGCGTGTTTACGTCGGCGTCGCTGTCGCCATCCTTGGTGTGATTGCAGCCTCATTGAAGCTGCTGCTTGCGGGATGGGCACTGCCGTGTGCAAGCGTTGTACTGGCGATGGCGGCTGGTCTGGGTGGCCGGGCGGTATGGGTGTCCTTGCAAAACGCGGCAGAGCGGCGTCACCTCAAATCAGCTTTTGGCGGATTTGTCAGTCCCAGCGTCCTGGAGGAAATCCTGTCAGGGCGGCTTGCAGCGAGTTTGAATGGCGAACGCCGGATGATCTGCGTCCTTTTCTCGGATATCCGGAATTTCACGACCTTGAGCGAAAAAATGGCGCCGGAAGCCGTTACTGAATTTTTAAATCGTTATTTCGAATTAATGGTTGGATGCATTCACCAGAACGGTGGAACCATCGACAAGTTCATGGGCGATGGAATCATGGCCTTTTTCGGGGCACCGAGAGATGTTGACAATCCTTGCGAAGATGCATTCAGGGCTGCAACGACAATGCTGATCAAACTCCAGGAACTCAACGGCGAGTGGGAAAAAGAGAATCATCAAAAACTAAGTATCGGCATTGGATTGAATTATGGCCCTGCGTTTCTTGGCTATATTGGATCAAAGGATCGCCATGAATACTCGGCGATCGGGGACGCAGTCAATTTGGCTGCTCGGCTCGAAGGATTAACCAAAGGTTCTGGATACCCGATCATGGTCTCGTCGACGGTGCTGGATTCGCTGCCACAGGTAACAGGCTTTACGGACCTGGGGAAACAGGCAGTCAAGGGGCGTTCGGATGCCCATGTTTTTGGCTGGAAGCCCTCGATTAAAGGATCTGTCCCGCTCGTCGTTGAAACCTGAGTCACTCGCTGCAGGCACTCGGTACGAGTTGCTTGACTTACCTTCAGTACTGTACGAATATACAGACTGTAAATAAAGTCACTCGCGTCCCGCACCCAC
>RFVZ01000217.1 GCA_009922405.1 Betaproteobacteria bacterium | reverse complement strand
CGGCGAACCCGTCGAGATGCTGAATACGTTTTCTTACACGGGTGGGTTTTCGTTGGCCGCCTTGGCGGGCGGTGCCTCGACGGCTCTAAACGTCGACTCCTCGGCCGAGGCATTGGCGATGGCTGAACTCAATGCGCAGCGCAACGGCTTTGGCCCTGACCAGTTGCTGGTCGAGCAATCCGATGTCTTTGGATGGCTAACGCAAGCCGCTCAGGCGCAGCGTCGTTTTGATCTCATCGTGCTCGATCCGCCCAAGTTTGCTCCATCGGCGGCCCATGTCGAGCGTGCCGCGCGGGCTTACAAGGAAATCAACCGCAAGGCGCTGGGCTTGCTGCGCCCGGGCGGGGCGTTGTTTACCTTCTCCTGTTCCGGGGCGATTGACGTAGACCTCTTTCAGAAGATCGTCGCGGGGGCCGTGATCGATGCCAACATCGACGTCTCTCTGATCCGCCGACTGGGCGCCGGCGACGATCATCCGATGGCGATGACACATCCAGAGGGCGAGTACCTCAAAGGTCTGCTTCTGCGTCGCAACTAAGTCCAGCCTGCGTTACACTGCCGCCCCGACCAGAGCCGATCCCAGGAGCCCCGCGATGGCCGCCGTCCCCGACTTGATCCCCGTCACCATCCTCACCGGCTTTCTTGGTGCAGGTAAGACGACGCTGCTGAACCGGATTCTGCACGAACAGCACGGCCACAAAATTGCCGTCATCGAAAACGAATTCGGTGAGGAAGGCATCGACAACGAATTGCTGGTGCAGGAGCGTGAAGAGCGCATCGTTGAAATGAACAACGGCTGCATCTGTTGCACCGTTCGGGGCGATCTCGTGCGCATTTTGGGTGATCTGGCGGAGCGGCGCCGGAGCCGTCAAATTCAATTCGAGCGCGTCATCATTGAGACCACGGGGTTGGCCGATCCCTCGCCCGTAGCGCAGACTTTTTTCATCGATGATTCGATCGCTGAGCGGTTCTTGCTGGATGGGGTCCTGACGGTCGTTGACGCCGTCCACGGCTCGCAACAACTCGACGCCAACCGCGAGGCGGTCGAACAGGTGGCCTTTGCAGACCGGATACTCCTATCCAAAACTGACCTCACGACCCCTGAACAGACCGCAATTCTGCGCACCCGACTGGCCGCAATCAACCCCCGTGCTCCGATTCGCGAGGTCCATTTTGGCGAAACGCCGATCGCCGATCTGCTTGATATTCGCGGGTTCAACCTGAACGCCGTCCTCGAATTCTCACCCGACTTTCTGGACGACGACGACCATCTCCATGACGATGCAGTCGGCTCCTTTGTCTTTCGCTCTGACCGGGCATTTGATGTCCAGCGCCTCGAAGAATTCCTAGGGGGTTTGGTTCAGGTTTACGGTCAGGATATGTTGCGGTATAAAGGCGTCCTTTTTGTCAAGAGTTCCGATCGACGTTTGGTTTTTCAAGGCGTCCACCAGATGATGGGTGCAGACTACGGAAAGCGCTGGCAACCGGGCGAGAAACCTGCAAGCAAGATGGTTTTCATCGGTCGAAATCTTCCACGCGAGACGTTCTTGCAAGGACTGGAGCACTGCCTGGTCTGACGAACCAGTGCCGATTGGCGCAACGACAAAATTATTCCGGCATTTGCCAAAACGAACGCGGGCGAGCCCGCGAGGGCGGTACAGAGACATGGCAGCGACCAGCACCAAGACCAGCGCAGGCAAGTCCAAAAAGCCTCTGTCGGAGGCAGATCTTCGCGCGATGACCGAAGATCACTACATGAACCCGGCACAACTCGAATTTTTCCGCTTGACCTTGCGGCGGATGGAAGATGAGTTGCTGGCCAACGCCGGTGAAACGACCGAGCACCTGCGCGAGACGGTCATCGTGCCCGACCCTGCTGACCGGGCAACAATCGAAGAAGAGCATGCACTGGAGCTGCGCACCCGCGACCGCGAGCGCAAATTGCTGAAAAAGATTCAGCAGTCGATCGCTCGGATCGAATCGGGCGAATACGGTTGGTGCGAAGAAACCGGCGAGGCCATCGGTATTCCCCGACTACTCGCGCGGCCAACCGCCACCCTGTCGCTTGAAGCCCAGCAGCGGCGCGAACTGCGCCAAAAACTCTACGGCGACTGATCTGGACCCGAGCATTTTTCACGGCACCACGATCCTTTCTGTCCGCCGGGGCAACAATGTCGCCTTGGGCGGCGATGGTCAGGTCACCCTCGGGCACATCGTCGTCAAGGCGACCGCTCGTAAGGTTCGCCGCCTGCACCATGACCGGGTTTTGGCGGGGTTCGCCGGTGGCACGGCCGATGCGTTCACACTGTTTGAGCGATTCGAAGCCCAGTTAGAGCGACACCACGGTCAGTTACTGCGTGCGGCCGTCGAGTTGGCCAAAGACTGGCGCACCGATCGAACCCTGCGTCGACTCGAAGCCATGTTAGCGGTCGCCGACCGAGAGCACTCCCTGATCCTGACAGGGACCGGAGACGTTCTCGAGCCCGAGATGGGCGTTCTTGCCATTGGTTCCGGCGGGGCCTATGCACAAGCAGCCGCCCGAGCCCTGCTCGACGTCTCGGATCTGGCACCCCGAGAAATCGTCTCAAAGGCCCTCTCGATTGCCGGCGATCTTTGCATCTACACCAATCACCACCAGGTCATTGAGGTCATCGAAGGATGAGCCCCGCCAGCCAGATGACGCCGGTCGAAATCGTCTCCGAGCTCGATCGTCACATTGTCGGTCAGGACCGCGCCAAGCGGGCCGTAGCGATTGCGTTGCGTAACCGCTGGCGGCGCCAGCAAGTGGCGGAGCCACTGCGCCACGAGATCACGCCAAAAAACATCCTCATGATTGGTCCGACCGGCGTTGGCAAAACCGAAATTGCCCGGCGTCTCGCCCGCTTGGCCAATGCACCCTTCGTCAAAGTCGAAGCCACCAAATTCACCGAAGTGGGTTATGTCGGCCGCGATGTAGATACGATCATCCGCGATCTTGCTGACATCGGCGTCAAACTCGTCCGTGAGCAAGCGATGCGCGCGGTCCGCACCCGTGCGTTGGATGCGGCCGAAGATCGGGTCCTTGACGTCTTGGTGCCCCCTGCGCACGACCGCAGCACCGATACCACTTACGCCCACACCAACGTTGCCACCAACGCCCCTACCGAAGAGTCTGTGGCGCGCCAGCGCTTTCGCAAGAAACTGCGCGAGGGCACGCTCGACAACCATGAAATCGAGATCGAAGTCGCCAGTGCTGCGCCAACGCTCGACATCGTTGGCCCCCCCGGCATGGAGCAGTTCTCACAGCAATTCCAACAGGTTTTCCAGCAGATGGGCCAGGGCCGGCGCAAGACCCGGCGCCTCAAAATCGTCGACGCCCTCAAACAACTGACCGAAGAAGAGGCGGGCCGGCTGATTAACGAAGACGAGGTACGCACCGCGGCGCTTCGTTCGATTGAAGAGAATGGCATTGTCTTTCTCGACGAAATTGACAAGATCGCGACCCGCGATAGCCACGGGCCTGATGTGTCGCGGGCGGGGGTCCAACGTGATCTGCTGCCCTTGATCGAAGGCACAACCGTCAATACCCGTCACGGATTGATCAAAACCGACCACATTTTGTTTATCGCCTCAGGCGCCTTTCATCTATCGAAGCCGAGCGATCTGATTCCTGAACTGCAGGGCCGACTGCCGATTCGGGTCGAAATGGATTCGCTCTCGGTAGAGGATTTTCAGTGCATCCTGACCACGACCGATGCCTGCCTGACCCGGCAGTACCAGGCCTTGCTGGCAACAGAAGGCCTGACCCTCGAATTCACCCCGGAGGGCGTGCGCCGACTGGCCGAAATCGCCTGGCAGGTGAATGAGCGTACCGAGAACATTGGCGCACGGCGCCTGCATACCGTGATGGAAAAGCTCCTCGAAGTCGTGTCGTACTCGGCGGGCTCGAGTCCAACTGGCCCGGACCCCGCAAAATGGGCAATGCCCCACCAACAAGCCAGGGCCAATCCGAACACCGCGCCGCTATGAATGATGGCGCGGAGCAGCTGTTTCGATTC
>RFVZ01000216.1 GCA_009922405.1 Betaproteobacteria bacterium | reverse complement strand
TCGCCAGCCTGGGCGATTTCAAGGTTGAAGTTGAAGGCCACTTGTCCGCTAGCCACGCGCTGGCGCAGGTCGTCGAATAGGAAGCTTGATCCCCTCGCCTTGGCTTCGTCATCCGTCAGACCCTGCAGGCCACTTACAGGTTCGAAGATCCACTTGCCGGCGGTCTTTTCGCCTTTGGAGTTGGTGAAGGCAAAGCCGTGCACCCCCCAGTAGTTCACGCTTCCGAAGCTTGCAGGCACCGGCTGGGACGCAAACCAGCGGCCCTGGATTAGCACTTCGGGGTTGGCGTCGGCAAAGGCCTTGACCTTTGCGGGATCAGCCGCCTTGGTCGCAGGGTCGGGTTGTTGCGAGGCCAGACGACCGAGCAGTTGACCCGGCGTGGCGGCTCCGAACACCGGTGCACTGATGTTGCCGTGCTGCCAGACCTCGCCGTTGGGCAGGGCGAATTCAAGGGCCATATTGCGCTGACTCTTGGCATTGTCAGGTGCTTTGGGGTTTGCACCGCCCACAGAGAAGCGAACGATCACGGGGATCTTCTGACCGCTGAATGCCGAAGCGGTGGAAATATTTTTGCCCTCGGCGCTGCCTACAAATTCGCCCATGGCGCAAATGCCCTTGGCACCCGAGCGGCGATAGCCCTCGAACTTGCCGCCCGTGGCCTCGAACTGGTCGACCAGAGCCACAGGGCTGACAGGTGCCGCAGCGGGTGCAACCGATTGCCCGGCGGCAGGGGCGGCACCCATAAGCGTAACCAGAAGACCGACCGGGGCGAGCGCTAACTTGGAAAGGGTGAAATTCATGTCTGGAAGCTCCAACTTTAGGAAAACGAGATGGTGACCCTGTTGGGTCGCGGTTAAGCCAGCAGTTTTCCTTCTACCGGAGAACCCACGCAGATTCAGATCAATGCTGGCTTAGGTTTGAAGTGCAGACATGATTTCTGCACACGTAGGCGTGACACCCACGTTCGTCAATGCGTAGTTAAGGCCTACGTTCTGCCACTCGTCGTTGACCGTGGATGTGCCATCGCTTGCCACAATAACCTCAAACCCCAGGTCCGCCGCGTGGCGCGCCGTATGTTCGATGGACATGTTTGTCCAGGCCCCGGTGATGATGACCGTGTCCACACCGCAACCGCGCAGCACGCTCTCAAGCCGCGTACCGAAAAAGCCGTTCATGCGCATTTTCTCCACTATAAAATCGCCGTCATGGGGCTCTAGACCAGCCGCTGCTGCGGCCCCCCATGTGCCCCGGACCAGAGCTTTTTGATCCTTTACGCCACGGAAAAGGGGGGCGTTCTGCTGCAACCCTTTTGCATCGGGCTCAACGATGTAGTGCACGTTGATGACGGGGATATTGAGCTCACGGGCCCTCCTGGCGAGATTGGCAACGTTCTCAATCAAGCCTTGGCTTTTAGCATGGGCCGGCGCGCCCGATTCTGCAAATGCGCCACCCACCGAGATGACATCATTTTGCAAGTCCTGAATAATAAGTGCTACCTTATTCCGATCGATTTTCAATCCTGTTTCCATTTTTTTCTCCAATTTAAACCATGTAGGAAAGTCGATTGCCGCTGACGCTTAAATTAATTTTATAAAGCGAGGTCGACGCGCAGATGAAGAGTGACTTCCAGTCGTCGCCACCCCAATTTAGATTGCCCACATTCTCGGGCACGTCGATACGTCCTAGTAACTCAGCTTTTGGACTGATGACCCAGATCCCCCCGGGGCCAGTGACGAAGATGTTGCCATGTTCATCGCACTTCATCCCATCGGGGATGCCTCCTTCAATACCTCCATCACCAATTTTTTCGAAGAACAAAGATCCCTTGTCGATCGATCCGTCTTTTGCCACATTAAAAACGCGAATTAAACCGCGTGGACTGTCATTAATGTAGAGCAAAGATTCATCAGGTGAAAAACACAAACCGTTAGGCTGCTCGAAATCATCGACCAACAGTTTTATATTTTCCCCATTAGGATCAACCCTGTAAACTCCATTAAAGGCAAGATCTCGCTCTCGTTCTACGCCAAACACTGGCATGCGCCCATAGGACGGGTCACTGAAATAGATCGTGTTGTCAGATTTAACGATCACATCGTTCGGACTGTTGAGCTCTTTCCCCTGGAAATGAGAAACTACGGTCTCAACACTTCCGTCAGGATGTTGGCGCACCAGCGAACTACTGGCGTGCTCACACACCAGCATGTCCCCGCTTTTTTCGTACGTTAGCCCATTGGCCTTGTTAGAAGGGCGCTTAGCCTCGGTTACCCCGTGCTTCGCATCCCAGCGCCGACGTACATCGCCAGGCATGTCGCTGAATAAGAGGAATTTCCCCGCATGGTTCCACACGGGACCCTCAGTGAACGTAAAACCTGTTCCGAGGCGCTCGACTTTTGCGCCGTGGGGAACGAGTTCGTAAAATTTATTGGTATTTGAAATGTTCGTCATTTAGTGTCTCCTTCAGTTGTTAGTTAAATCTACATACAAACCAAGTAATGCCTCCTGACGAGCCTGCAACAGGCTATCGCCACGCAAAAACGAATAATTTGGAATTGACTCACCAGCTTGGTCAACGACCTGACCTTACCTCAATCCACTAACTAGTTGACAGCAGACCCGAACAACGCGCTGGCTTTAAGCATCAGGGCAAACCCTGGTTTTCATGAAAATTCGGGTTCTTTGGAGTAAAACGTCGAAGCCGAGCGCTGAATCGCGCGAAATTCTCAACTGGAAAATCAAGGAGACAACTTAATGTTTAACCATGTGATGGTCGGTTCGAACGACATCGTCCGCTCAAAACGCTTCTATGACGCAGTGCTCGGAGTCCTCGGGGTAGGCGAACCCACTGAAAACATAAACAATACGGGCCAAACCCGACTGTTCTACCGGCACGACGGTCAAGCGTTCGGTGTTGGCGAACCCATTGATGGCGAGTCGGCAAGCGCCGCAAATGGGGGAACGATTGGTTTCAAATGCAGTTCGGCTGAGCAAGTGCGGCAGTTTCATGACGTCGCAGTGGCCAACGGAGGAACCTCGATCGAAGATCCGCCGGGTCTACGTGAGGGCAAGCTGGGCGCCATGCACTTGTCCTACGTGCGCGATCCAGACGGCAATAAGCTCTGTGCTCTTTATCGGCCCAAATGAGGCAGGTGACCCGTCTTCACAAAGATGGTGCAGCCCTCGATGCTGAAGGGCTTGTGGACGCTTAAGTGGGGGCTGCGAATCCAGGTGCCAGCGGGGTAGCTTCCGAACTCATCTTCAAAGATTCCTTCAACCACATAGATTTCTTCGCCGCCGTAGTGGCGGTGTGGATTGAACTGTGTCCCCGGGGCCCACCGGACCATCGCGGTATGCTCAGACTCGAATTCTGAGAGAGGCAGAACCGTGAGTCCGGGCACGAGTCCCTGGAGCCAGCTTGCTTGGGTCGTGTCAATCGTTCTGTGCTGCTGGTCAGCGGGATGCAAGTGGCGCAGTTTGACGAACAAGGTGCAGCCAGACTCGGAGCTCGGAGCATGCGAAGTGCCGGGAGGGTTCTTGAGATATGTCCCAGGTCCAAAGCTGCCAGTCTCGTCGGTAAACACCCCATCTAAAACCAGGATTTCTTCACCGAGGTCGTGCGTGTGGCGCTCAAACGAAGAGCCCGGTCTGTATCGCACCACCGAAGTGGCGCGGGCTACTTCGCCGCCATCGCGCTCGATCATCCGGCGTTGAACGCCACCCGCTGGGGAGTCGACCCAGTCCACGCTGGGAACATGGACTACGACGCGCTGTGATAAATCAGAATTGAGTTTCAAAGCTTGGCTTACGGGCAGGCTGGGGTACTTGCCAGGATAGCTGGTTAATCGCAGCGGGTCGTTGCAACGCGTCTAAGCGGCCCAGGCTCCTTGCGCTTCTTCCCAGCCAATGACGGCAATCGGGCTGCCGTCGGGATGGATAAAGGTTAGCGGTCCCAGGAAGGTCATGTAGAACTCACTGTCGATCGGGAAGTGGGTCTTGTCATGACGGGCACCCTCACAGAAGGGCACCCGATATTTGATCG
>RFVZ01000215.1 GCA_009922405.1 Betaproteobacteria bacterium | reverse complement strand
ATGATTCCAACGCGTTCCCGTCGGGCCCGATCCGCACCAGATCCGAAACGCCAACATCACTCAATGGAACGCCGAACGCAGGTACGAAAATCACCGGGCCATGACTCCCCGGAACTCTCAATGTGACCTGAGTGATAAGCGGCTCTTCCCATCCCAGCTTGGCCATCAGGCGACAAGCTGCGGCGAGACGCACGCGGCCGATCCATTCCTGCGCCGTGATCTCGCCGGCGCTCAACAGGGCAGCGAAGGGCGGAGTGGGCGCGGGCGGCAGCGGCCTTTTTGGCAGGGGTGGACTGAGGCGGGGGCCGCGACTACCAGGACTAGCCTGTGGGCCGTTAGCGGGGCTATTCATGACGATGGCTCAAAGTGGGCTGCAGAAGATTTGATCCTGACTAAGCTCAAAATTACCAGATCTCGGGAGGTCTAGGGCCCGATTAAGCGCGTGCTCAGGCGCCAAACAATCCGAGCGCGCGTGCCCTGCCCTGAGCCAATGCGTGAACGTGGCGCAGCGCCGGGACCGGGACTTGATGCCATTGCGCCAACTCGATGACGGCACCGACCAAGGCATCTAGCTCAGGACGTCGCCCGGCATCAAAATCCTGCAAAGTTGAGGTCCGGACGGGCCCAAGCGAACGCGCCATCGCAATCCGAGCATCGGCATCGATCGTGAGTGGAATCCCCATCGCCGCTGCGACGGCCTTTCCCTCTTCAATCAAGGCGCGTAAGAGGTCACAAATGTCGGGATCAGAGCACAGGCGATCCATGCGCAACCCCGTCAACGCCGAGACCGGATTGAAGGATAAATTACCAATGAGTTTGGTCCACACGTCCGCGCGAATGTCACCTGAGTGCTCCGCCGCAAAACCCGCCGACTGGAATAAGACCGCAATATCAGTGGCTGCTAAAGATCGCGCGGGCTGAGTGCCGCGCACTTCGCCCAGGATCAACCGGTTACCCGCCGTATGCCGAACCACACCGGGCGCGGCCACCTCGGCCGATAGATGCACGATACAGCCAACGAGACGCGAGGAATCGAGTGCTTGCGATGCAGTGCCGTCCGGGTCAAGCGTCTTGAGATATCGCCCGTCATCGGCGTCGCTTAGGTACCACCATGGCACCCCATTGATCGCAGCGACCACCCGCGTCTGGGGATGCAGTAGCGGCTGGAGGCGGGGCAGCATCGCGGGTATTGAGTGCGCTTTAAGGCTGATGATGATCAGATCCTGCGGACCACTCAATTGCGCAATCAGCGCTGGATCATCGCTGGCATGCATGGCGATCGAGGCATCCGTGGCATTCGTGGAATTCGGAGTTGCGTCGACCAGCGCCTCGGGACCCTCGATGACCCGCAAGCCTGCGTTCTGGATCGCGGCCAGATGATCTCCCCGCGCGATGACCGAAACAGAGTGGCCCGACTTGGCCAACCGATAGGCCATTAGCCCACCCACCGAGCCGGCGCCAACAACCGTAATTCTTATCGAGGATTTCATAGCGGTTTCCAAGAAAAAGGGCGCACATGACTGTGCGCCCCAAAACGGCAGTTTTGCTGCCTCTCCTCCTCCTCGAACCTCGTTTTCAAGAGACTAGCGAACCCGCGCGCTTTAGTCCACGCGCGAACCCCCCGGAAAAACCCGCGATTCATGGTCGTTTTGACCTCATTTAGCGGCAACTTCGGGTAAACACTACTCTTCGAGAACGCCAAGGATCGCACCCGACATTGCCGCAATGACAGCGGGCAACTCGCCCACGGCGAGCGTCTCCCGCACCGTGACCGCCGGTGCTCGCGCTCGGGCGGCTTCCATCAGAACTGGGAAATCACGACGAAGATGTCCACCACGCCCCAAAAAAACCGGAACCACGACAATCTCGTTCACCCCCTCGTTTGCAAGGGTCGCGACGAGGTCAGGTAACCCCGGCTCCATGAGTTCAAGAAAGGCAAGTTCAACCCGACCCTCGGGCCGGGCAGCGAGCAACGCCGCGCGCAATGCATGGAATGGCTGTGCCCAAGCCGGATCACGAGCACCATGAGCAAACAAAATGACGACAGGCATCGACATAACGATGAATTCCAGAATTAGAGGCAACGCAGGAGATCGAGGGGCGTTATCAGCGTGCCCGATCAACCCAGGCCAACAAACTCAACGCGAGCGCAAGTGCAAGCGCGCTGGGCACTAGCGCGGCAATCCAGGCCGGCCAGGTATTCAGCAGACCCAAATGAGACGCTAGTCCATTCAGAAAGTGAAATGCGACGCCAAGCATGATGCCTGAGAACACCTTGAGCGCAATGCCACCTGAACGGGTCTGCAAATAGCCAAATGGCAACGCAAGGGCGAGCATCACCAGCGCAGCAAACGGGTAAATGATCTTCTTCCAGAGTGCGATTTCGTAACGACTGACCTGTTGACGGTTGTCCCGCAGATGTTCCACATAATGGAAAAGATCAAGTGCCGACATCCGTTCAGGCTGGACCAAGAGCACGCTTACGATGGAGGGATCGAGGCCCGAATTCCAGATTTTTTGGTCGGTCTTGACCCGACTGGCCTGCGCAACACGGGTCTCAGGCGGATCGCCCAATCGGGCCGCCGCCTCAGGCTCGAGTTGAGTCTCGACGACGTCGGTCAAGAGCCACTGTCCATCGCTTGTATAACGACCTTGGGCCGCCAGCAGGAGCGCCCGCAGACGAAAATGCGGATCAAATTCGTAGACCCGAAGATCGCTCAAGGTCGCATCGGGTCGGACCTGGGCAACGTTAACAAAGCGAATTCGCTCCAACTCACCGACATCGTTGCGCGTCGTGTCCTTGACCCAAATCCCCGATCGGAACTCTGCGCTCAGTGTGGCCCCCATTGCACTCAAGCGCAGACTCTGGGCGAGCCGCTCGGCAGGCGGGGCGAGCACCTCGCCAAACAATGCGGTGAGACCAACGCACAGAAATCCCAAGGCGAGCAGTTCACGCAGCGCGCGCATCCGCCCGAGCCCGGCAGCCCGCATCGCCGTGAATTCTGCATGCTGCGCGAACATCGCCAGCGCCCAGATTGCCCCAATCAGGACAGCGATCGGCATTAACTCGTAAATATGCGACGGCATGGCCAGAACGACCCGCGTCAGTGCATCACCTAACCGATAGTTACCCCGACCAATATTTTCCAGTTCTTCGAACAGATCAAAAAAACCGAACAACCCAAGAAACCCACCGAGGACCATCGCGGTCGCCAGGAAAATTTCGCGCGACAAATATCGCCCGAGAATCGTCATCTGCGCGCCCTGCTCTGCCGCAACAGCCAGCGCAACAAAGACTCAAGTCGAAGATGCTGAGAGAACAACCAAGCAACCCCAAGCGCGAGCACGCCATGGGGCAGAAGAACTCCGAGCGCAAACGATGACTTACCTTGCGCAACCCAGACCGATCCGAGAGTCAGGAGATTGAAATACACAATGCAGGCCAGAAGCGCGAGAATCAAGTTGCCCGCCCGCCCGGTACGCGGATTGACGTAAGACAACGGGATCGCCAGTAAGACCATCCAAACCGCCGCCAACGGCAGTCCAAGCCGCCAGGTCAACTCGCCCAAATTCCACCGCGTTGGATCCTGCAGCAACTCACTCGTCTCGAGGTTGCGGGCGATACGCTCGGGTGTTGGCGGTTCTGTTGGGTCTAGTCGGAGGCCGTAGCGCTCGAATTCGAGCACTCGATAAGCGGTCGGACTGGGTTGAGACAGGCTGAGCGGACCATCGTAGCGACGCCCCCTCTCGAGAACCAGGAAGCGATCTGATCCGTTTTGTTCAATTCGCCCCCCCGCTGACGCGATGACGGTCACGGCATCACCCTTTCGGCTGGCCACGAACACATTGCCCACGGTGCCGCGGGCTTCATCCACGGATTCCACGAAAAACACGCGCGCTGCTGCGACTGACTCGCGAAAGCGCCCAGGCGCAATTTGCGAAACATCCTCTCGGCTGTCGAAGCGCTGGCGCAACTCGGTCATCTGGCGATTCGCCCACGGCGCTCCCACGAACGAGATCAGTCCGATGAGAATGACCCAGGGGGCGGC
>RFVZ01000214.1 GCA_009922405.1 Betaproteobacteria bacterium | reverse complement strand
GCCAACAACTACAGCATGCGGCGCAGCAACGGACCAGCGAGTGCCCGCATCCGGCTTGCGAACCTGCGGCGAGTAGCCCGGGATCCTTGCTAGCTCATAGTCTGCAAACATGGTCTCGCTCCGGTGAATGCTGCGGCGAAGTATCGGCCAATGGTCACTGGCTTATTTGGCTCACGGACACCAGGTCAGTGGGACTGCAAACGCTGCACGGGCACGCGTTCGGGGTAAGGTCATTTACCACGGTGACCTCGACGGTAGTGATACTGGTGGATGCAAGAGTCGCAGCAGAACGGCTAGGTTGGGGCACATTGACTCGCTAGCCGAACTGCCAGCCAACCTAAAGTCCCTATGCGGAGGCATTTTTTTAAAGCCTCTCAGGCTTAAAAAAACTATTTCCCCCGATAAATGTTCGTAGGGTGGAGAGTTTGGCTCCTCACCCTAGCGCAGCGAGCAAGGATTCGCGCGCTAAGCCTGATTACTTGGGCATAATCACTGTGTCGATAACATGGATCACTCCGTTGTCGGCAACGATATCGGTTTTGGTTACCTTGGCGTTATCGACAGTAACTCCCATCGACGTCGAAACAGTTATCTCGGAGCCCTGAACGGTTTTAACTTTCCCGGCCTTGACATCTGCTGCCATTACTTTGCCTGCTACGACATGATAAGTCAGAACAGAAGTCAGCTTGGCCTTGTCTTTGAGCAGCGCGTCCAAATCAGCTTTCGGGATTTTTGCGAAGGCCTCGTCGGTTGGCGCAAAAACAGTGAACGGCCCTTTCCACCACATGCTGCCAGGGCAGCGTGCTCACAGTGCGCTCCCAGTCCAATGGAAAAACAGCAGCCTCTCGCTTTATCTGAGCCTCGCTCATCTTGTGCAGCGGTTTTATAGGGACGCGGGGATCCTCGGCCTTGTACTCGACGAAGGCGACCCGGCCGCCGGGTTTTAGGGCCTTCAGAACGCTAGCCATCACCTCGTATGGGTAGGCCAACTCGTGATAAACGTCGACCATAATCGCAAGGTCCACCGAAGAAACGGGCAGCTTGATGTCGTCAACTGCGCCCAGGCGTGCTTCGATCTGCGTCAGCCCGCTGCGCTTGACTGCGGCCAGCATGAGGCTGACCATCTCCGGCTGCACATCGACAGCCCAGACCTTGCCACCTGGCATCACTGCCGGCGCCATACGCCGAGAGAGATAACCGGTACCGGCCCCGATATCGGCGACTACGGTGCCGGGTTGTAACGCCAATGCGGCCATCAGCAAGTCGGTTCGCTCTTCGCGATTACGTTCTTCGCGCTCAAGCCATGCTGCGCCCTGCCAGCCCATGACGGCCGAGATTTCACGCCCCATATACGTTTTTCCAATACCGTCGGCGCTGGCTGGCAAGTGGCTGTAGCGCTCGGCGTATGGAGCAACTTGCGCCAGCGCAGCGCTACTAGAAATCAGAAGGACCATACAGATGCAGCGCAGGATAGCGGTAGGGTTCATTTCATCGCCAGGCAAATTTCGTTACGAAGTATGAAAGAAAAAGCGTCGTGAATGTTAGTGAAAACGGAGCGCCGATGTAAGACAATTTGACGCCTGATATTCGATGTTGGTGAAGGTAAAACCTATGCAATGGATGCGTTTCGAAAACCAAGGTTCAATCGGATTTGGCTTGGTGGAGGGTGATCGTGTCCGTTGTTACGAGGGCGAACTGTTTGGCACGCCAGAGGCCACACAGACCCTGCTGACAGTGGCCGACTTGCGATTGCTACCGCCCTGCCAACCGAGCAAGATCGTCGGCTTGTGGAATAACTTTCGGGCTGCGGCCGAGAAAAACGGGTGGGCGGAGCCAGCAGAACCTCTGTACTTCCTGAAATCGCCCGGCAGTGTGGCGGGGCACTTGCAGCCCATTGCGGTGCCCGCAAGCTACAGCGGCAGGGTCGTTTACGAGGGCGAGTTGGTGGTGGTGATTGGCAAGACGGCCCGGTCGGTCGATGTGCAGCACGCAGCCGAACATGTATTTGGTTACACCTGCGGCAACGACCTGACCGCACTTGAATTGCTCCACGGCGATGTCTCTTTTCCCCAATGGACACGGGCCAAGAGTTTTGACGGCTTTGCGGCGTTCGGTCCTGTGATCGAAACCCGTTTTAACCCAGTCAACAGCCAACTTCGCACCTTGGTCGGCGGGCGGGAACGGCAGAATTTTGCCCTTTCGGACATGTTCTTCAGCCCTCTAGAACTGGTATCCCGAATTTCGCATGACATGACGCTGGAGCCAGGCGACCTCATTTACTGCGGTACATCCTTGGGTGTACTGCCAATGAAAGCCGGTACCACCGTAGACGTGGTGATCGACGGCATTGGCACCCTGTCGAACCGCTACGGTTGACCCCCCAAGCTGGCGACCTGCAGGCGTCCCTTATGGCTGGCCAGGGTGTGGCCCAGCAATTGGGCTGCTGCAAAAATAGCGTTAATGGTCGGTGTAGGCGTTTCAGTGATACGACCGAGCTCGACCACGGAACCCACCAGCGCGTCGAGTTCGAGGGCCCGGCCATGCTCGACGTCCTGCAGCATCGATGTCTTGTGCGCACCCACCGCCTGAGCACCGGCGATGCGCTTTTCCAGTGAAATCTTGAACACCACCCCCAGCTTTTCGGCCACCGTTTGTGCTTCGGTCATCATGTTGGCTGCCAGCAAACGGGACGGACCAAAGGTGCAGATATCTTCCAAGGTGGCGTGCGTCAATGCAGAAATCGGGTTGAAACTGAGATTACCCCAGAGCTTGAGCCATATCTCGCCTCGGATGTCGCGGGATATCGGGGCTTTGAATCCTGCACGAATCATGGCCTGGGACAGTGCCTCGATGCGTTCGCTGCGGCTGCCATCGAGCTCGCCCAATGTGAACCGATTACCTTCGATCACACGCACCACACCCGGTGCAACCAGTTCCGCTGCCGGGTACACCACGCTACCGATGATGCGCTCACTTTCAATGCATCCTGCGATGCGGCTGCCCGGGTCGACACTTTCCAGACCACGGCCCTCATGGGCACCGGCCAGCCGGTGGAAGTACCACCATGGAATGCCATTGATCATGGTGACGACCATGGTTTTCGGCCCCAACAATTCCTGCAGATCGGGCAGCAGATCGCCAACTTGGTGAGCTTTGACAGTTAAAAGGACGGCGTCTTGAGGGCCAGCATCTGCCATGCGCTGAACAGCGCGTACACCGGGCGCGTGCTCCTCACGACCATCTTCAAGAATCAGTCGAAACCCCTCTTTTTGAATGGCAGCGAGGTTTTGGTTACGTGCAATGAACGTAACCGTTTCACCCGCGTTGGACAGCTTGGCTCCCAAGTAGCCCCCGATAGCGCCGGCGCCCACGATGGCAATTTTCATGTGTGAACCTCTTTTCAGCCTGCTTTTAGCTTGGGTGCGCTAATTCTCAACGATGACAGAACTGGCCAAACCAGCATCACAATGGCCAACCCTGCTATAGAGCCTACCAACGGGTTAGACCAAAATATCGCCAAAGAGCCCTGGGATAACAGCATTGATTGACGGAAACTCGCTTCGGCCATATCGCCAAGAACCAAAGCAAGGACCAGAGGCGCCATCGGGTATTTCAGCTTCTTGAAGAGGTAGCCCACCACACCAAACACCAGCATCGTGATGACATCAAACATGGCGCTATGCACCGTGTAGGCCCCAATCGCACAAATCACCACAATCACTGGTGCAATCACTGAAAACGGAATCCGTAAAAACGCTGCCCAGAATGGCACGGTGGTCAGCACGACCAACAGGCCCACCAAATTGCCCAGGTACATCGAGGCGATCAAGCCCCAAACAAAGTCTTTGTGTTCCAAAAAGAGCATGGGGCCGGGTTGCAGGCCCCAGATCATCAACCCACCCAGCAGGACAGCAGCCGTTGGCGATCCTGGGATGCCCAAGGTCAACATGGGCAGCAAGGCCGAGGTGCCAGCAGCGTGAGCTGCGGTCTCGGGTGCCAACACGCCTTCAATCTGGCCCTTGCCAAATGATTCAGGGTCTTTCGACATC
>RFVZ01000213.1 GCA_009922405.1 Betaproteobacteria bacterium | reverse complement strand
GGCCAAAGCTTCTGAAAGAGTTCAGTTTCGACGACAGTCAGCATTAATGGAATTATACGCTTAAGGCGTATAGACGTCGAGGCCAACTTTCCGCGTTCGCTCGCGTAGCCCACGAAGCGGGTCCGCAAAACTGTGCTGTTGACAGCCCGTTCTGGTGGACCAGTTCCCGCACCGGAGCCCGATCATCAGCTAGCAGCTTTCGGTCAAAAAACCGTAAGCGATCCATCAATGCCAGGGTATTCAGAAGTTTGGATTGCTGGCCAAATCTAGTGGGTTGAGATTCCAAGGCAGCAGTTTTTCGTAATGTTCAACTTTTTTGGCGCTTGGCAGCGCATTCAGGATGTGGCGTAGCCACAGATAGGGTTCATGGCCGTTGGTTTTGGCTGTTTCGAGAAGGCTGTAAATCAGCGCACTGGCGTGGGCGCCAGCCTGCGTGTCGGCGAACAACCAGTTCTTGCGCCCGATCACAAAAGGGCGGATCGCGTTTTCGACCGGATTATTGTCGATGGGCAGGTCACCGCGCTCCACATACCGGACCAGCCCTGGCCAGCTGTGATTCAGGTAATGCAGCGCGGTGCCAAGCGCGGTCTTGGGCGGCGCCCCGGGCAAGGCCAGATCGAGCCACGCCCGGATTTTCGCCAACACCGGCAGGCTCTCGGCCTGGCGGGTCTCAAACCGCTCGAGCACGCTACGGTCCTTGATTCTGCGCTCGATGCCGTAGAGCTCGCCAATCATCTCGATGGCCTGGTCGGCGCGCGAACGCTTGCCCTTGGACTGGATTTTTACGGCCTCCACGAATTTGCGTCGTGCGTGCACCCAACACGCCAGACGCTCAATGCCGGGCAGCTTGGCGAGCGCGTTATAGAGTCGAATCGGAACCTGAGCGGATCGGCTCGGATCGTAGTCAAAGAGAATCACCGGCTTGTTGGGCGGGCCGCCCTTTTGCACCCACATAAAGCTTTGTGTACTGGGATCTCGCCCGGGCTCCTTCAAAACCTGAACTCGGGTCTCGTCCATGTGAATGACGTCGGACTCGAGCAAGATATCTCGCATCAAATTGGCCAGAGGTTGCAGCGCCTGCGAGGCGCCAATGACCCAGCGCGCCAGAGTTTGGCGAGGGACCTCAGCGCCGTGGCGCGCCAGAATCGTCTCAAAGCGCGCCAACGGCACACCATCAGCGTATTTGGTCGTGAGCAGCATCGCCAGAAACCCAGCGCTCGCATTGCTTTTAGGCAGAACCTGCGCGGCTGGCGGCGCAATGACCGGAGCCTGCTCGCTCTTGGGGCAACCGTAACGCAACCGGATATGGCGCAGCACGCGGATCTGCATCGGCACGATGTCGAGTTGTTCGCTCACTTCCTGGCCAATAACAACCATTGGCGTGCCGCACTCACAGACGCGCTCGTGCTCGGGTAGATCATGAACAATGTCGACACGCTCTAACTCACTGGGCAGAGGCTGTCGTTTGCCACGCGGCTTGACCACGCTCGCCCGAGCGTTCGCATCCACAACTGCGGGGCCCGACTCCGAAGAAGGATCCAACTCGGGTTGCGCGTAGAGCGATTCAGCCTCATCGAAGAGGCGCCCCTGCAGGGGATTGATTTCGCTACTGGGCCCGTACTGGCGCAACCGCTGCAGGCGCATTTGCTCAAAGATCTCTTGGAGCCTGACGGCAAGCTGAACTTTAAGTTCGGCCTGTAATTGTATTTGCAGCTGAGCGTGGACTTGCTCTTGGATTTTGGCTTGAATCAGGTCATCGAGCCGGGCATGTACTTGGCCTTCAAGCAGGCCAACTTTCTCGCGTGATTTCTCGACCAAACGAATAAAGAGCGATTTTAATTCGACCGAATCATCTGGAAGACTGGCCGGCGAATCGATGCTCAGCAAGTCATCCAAATTAAAATCGGCGCCAACCTCAGCTGTTTCGGCGCCGGTTTTTGCAATCCCGCTTGGCATCTGGTCCATGCCAGAATTATAACTCAGATTCTACGTAGTCGATTGATATTTCAAGACTTTATGCGGCCGATTCGCCCATAGATCGAACCCCTCGAGCAACCACTCGAGCTCCTTGTAATTGATCTTGTGAACGATCGTCTTTGTATCCACCCGGGGCCAAGCGAAGCGTTCCTGCTCGAGTCGTTTGTACCAGAGACAGAACCCATTGCGATGCCAATAGAGCGCCTTGATTTTATTGCGGCCCCGGTTGGTGAATACAAACAATGCATCGGAAAACAAATTCAGCGCCAATCCTTGCTCAACCAGGGCAGATAAGCCATCGATCGACTTGCGAAAGTCAATCGGATCACGACAAAGATAAACTGCACCAATGCGACTACCCGGGTGCATCAAGCGCTCCGACCTTGATAGGCCCGGGAAAAATCAGCAACCCAATCCGCACTGGGCAATTGTGAGAACTCAAACCGAACGCCATCGCCCAACACCAACTGGCAAGGCTCAGCACGATGGGGTGGCTGCTCCACCTGAACCGAAACAAACTGACTCGCGACTACGGCCTGTGGCCTCGAAAGCGCCAACCCCAAACGCCTGCGCCAGTAATACAACGAAACGGCTGATAAACCTTCGCGCTTGGCGTAAGCGTTGATCGACACGCCCTGAGCTTCGACCGCGGCTAAATGCCGAGACCAGAAATCCAGACTACCCATGATCACACCCCCATCCAATTCATTCGATATGGAGAGCGTGAACGATCAAAATTCAGTCGACAAGATGGCGTTCATGGACCGCTTACAAAAAACCGCCGCTTCTTTGTCAGTCCAGCCGTCGGGTCTATGGCCGAGGGTTGGCAAAAATTTGACGCTGTAGTGTGCGAAAGTTTCGTTTAACGGTTCTCAAAGGACGCAAAAAACCATGGAAAAAGTCACGGCATATCGTCTAATCAGATGGTGTTTTGCCCCCAGAACAATGGCTTCAAACCCTCTAATTGGGTGGTTTAGCCGCCCCAAGCCCCGCACCACGCGGGGCTTTGCGCTTTAGGCTCCTGACCGCGCTTGGGGGAATTCCCCCGAAAAAGGCGTCTCAAACCCGATTTTGCTGACGACCCCCTGACTCTTTCGGCCGAGGTCAGGAGCTCTGGTTTTTCGGGTTTTCGTGATTTTCTGTCCGTATTTAGCCAGCGTGGGTTCGTGGAGAAGGGCGTTTTGGTGGCCAGAGTCAACAGGCTCAGGTGACCCTCCAGGCAACAGGCTCAGCACCGCTTTGCCAAATCCCTCCAGACTTAGCGCAGTAATACGATATTGCGGTAACCCAGACGGATCAATCCCCTGTCTTGGAAGCGCCGCAGTTGTTGGTTGACTCTTTGCCGCGAAGCCATCGCCGCTTGCGCGAGATCGGATTGGCTGACCCGCAGTTGCACACCTTCCGGCACTTGCACACTGTTGAATCGCGCGATGCGCTCCAAGGTTGCCCAAACTCTTTTTTCGAGGGTGGGCATACCCTGGTCAGCCAGGGTGTCTAACAACTGGTTGATTCGTAATCCCAAAATTCGCAACAAGTCCACCGCCACGGTTCCGTCTTGACCGATTAGGTCCATTAACTTTGCGCGTTCGATCTGTAGGACTTGGCTGGGTACAGCAGCCACCAAATCGGCCGGGTAAGTAGTTTCTGCAAAGACCGAACTCAAGCCCGAAATTTCGCCAGGCAACATCCAGCGCAGTAATTGCTCCTCCCCTTCGACGGTGGTCAAGCTCACTCGCAAGCGGCCCTCTATCAATAGCAGGGCAGCCGAAAGAGATTGCCCGCGACTGAGAACGACTTGGCCCGACTGCCAATGGCGAATCACGCCGATTCGCATCAGGGCCTCTTTCGAGCGAGGCGTTAGGGCCGAATTCTCAACCCATGTCGGAGACAAGGCCGCCAGATCCCTGTTGTTGAAATTGGAGGACATTTCATTTTTCGGCATAACGGCAGGCAAAAGTTGGCGACTTTGATACGACCCATCAGGACCGGGCGGTCGATCTCGCGGTCGTAACCGCCGGAACACAACGGATCAAGACGTTAGGAATTCATTGATCTTGAGCTTCTGCGACCTTTCGTTAACTCCTGAACAGAGGGTGCAGAAGGCAACGACAGTGTGCCGCGTTCGAG
>RFVZ01000212.1 GCA_009922405.1 Betaproteobacteria bacterium | reverse complement strand
AAGCTCCTGATATTCGAGAATCCTGGTTCAGGTCAAGTCAAAGTGTAAACGCAAGCCGAACTAGTTTTCGGGTGTCCAGCCGGCCTTCAGTAGTCCGTTTAGAACAATTGTCGTTATTTCAGAGTCCCCCCAGAATAATTTCCTAAAGTCTCTCGATGTTTTGAGGTTGGGCCGCATGTTCAAATAGACTGACAAATACTCTTTGGCATCACCAATTCTATCCAAATAGGCCAGATTTGCGGCTTTGAAGCAGATTAAGCCTCATGGCCAGACGCCTTAGGCGCATGGCAAGCCCGACGGGATGCCCCGGGGTTTAGTCCTCGGGGCTTTGGGTTTCCCTATCAGGTCGCATCGGCTGGGGATTTAACTCAGTGTAGGGCTGCCAACGCGGCCTCAGGGGCCTTATCCAGAACTTTAAGCAGCGCCTTGGCGGCACCTGTTGGGCATCGCTTGCCTTGCTCCCAGTTGCGAATGGTGTCGATCGGAACATCGATGCACTCGGCAAACTCGGCCTGGCTGAAACCAAGCCTTCTGCGCACGCGACGTGCAAATTTTGCTGCGTCTAGCATCATGTCGGCCTCATCTGCCAGTTGGTGCTGTGCGATATCACTCGCCGTTGTCGAGTCCACGCGGGCCGTATCAATACGGCCGATTGGCTGAGCCTCAGGGGTTTCAACGTCGATCTTCATTCGAACTGTTTTCATATCGCGCCACCTCACGTGAATTGGCCTTGCGAGCAGAGATGATTCGGATCCCGTCACTGCGCGGCGTGTACACGATGTAAAAGAGCCGTCCAGCAACACGTCCAATGAGTTGGTAACGAACTTCCCCATACGTGTAACGGGTGTCTTGCCGGATGATTCGATCTGGATCGGCAAAGGCCGAGGCCGCATAGGCAAAATCAAACCCCCGCTCTCGAAAACACGCGTCGCTCTTGACCTCGTCCCACAGAAAGTTCATCGGCAAAGTATAGCCCAATGAACTACTCTTGGCCGGGCTTGGTTGGCATGCAGACCCGTCGCGTGACGGTGAGCTCGTTCCGTCTCAACTGCTCATCCGATCAGTGTGAGAAGTCGGGAATAGGCGTCGCGGTAGCTGGCATATTTGGTCGGATTGAGGGCGTTCTCCGACGGGGGGCAGGCCTGGTCGAGCAACAGACGGACGTGAGGCACGCCCCCATAGGCGCCTCCAGCTAAGCTCTTGACTCCAGAGAAGCAGCCGCACAAATCTCGGGGTATTTCGTTGCCCCTTGAAGGTGGGGTGATCAGTTTTCGGCTGACGACAATATGTCTCAGGTCTTCTGTGCGTTTCCGCACAGAAGTGCTCCTGTCCACTTGCCCTCGATTCCATGACAGAAAATTGTACGATCAGGACGAATTAAGGGCTGTCCGAGGGGGCAGTGTGATAAACCGCCACTACTCCGTGTGGAGCAAAAGCCAACTCGCTCACAGTCGAAAATGGGTGTTTTTAGGGGATTTTCGGGGCGAGCCGATTTGCTCTAGCCCCTATGAAACGGCCGAACGCCCGCCTGGTGCGGGCTTCGGGCCACCCCTGCTGCCGACAGGGGGCACGCTTCGTTCTGCCGTTATGGTGGGCGCGAAGGGTTTCGAACTCCTGACCCCTGCCGTGTGAAGACTTCGCGAAATCAAAAAAACTTCAATAAAATCAACGACAAAATCATTCTAAAAGTCGAAAAGTAGCATACAAGTAGTATAAATCAATAATTTCAGGTTGTTTGTACTGATCCTTCATGCTTGCGAAGCATTTAGGGCTGCCTAATTTTTACGCACCGTCAAAAGTTTTGACGCTTCAGCCTGAAAAGTTTTCGGGTGAGGGCGGACGAAGTGTAAAAACTTTTGCCAAGATTCCGTAGCAGGAACCCGGCCGAGGTCATGCTGAGCGGTCGCCTGATCAGTAAGACCAGGGTAGCCGGGAGCGAGATGTAAAAAGTTTGCTGGCGGGGCTGCGCTGCTGACCTCGCAAACTGCCATCTAAACGCCAGGGTGGTCTGCTTAAATTTTACGCACTGTCAAATATTTGACGCTTGGGGCTGAAATGGTCACGAACACGTAAAGGCGAATTGTAAAAACTTTCGTAAAATATTTTGGCGAGAGCCCAGCGGACGTGAGGCCTAGACATCACCGAGCCAATCGGACAAATTTCCGGGGTGAGAAATGTAAAAAGTTTGTCTGCCAGAAACGTTGCGGGGCTCATTACTCAACCGACCATTCCTTGGGAGATCTACCTCAATTCGGCGCACCGTCAAAAGTTTTGACGTTTTAGGCGGAAATGTGTTCGGAGTGCGAGCCATTGTAATGTAAAAACTTTCGTCGAATCCAATGCTGAGGCTTCGACAACGCTGAAAATCGCTCGGCCCGCGATCGAATGGACTGTTACCTCAAACGCGGTCAATATAGAGTTTTAAATTGATTGCAAGGTACAGAAGATCTGCTTCGATCAATGCTGCTGCTTCTTTGAGGAAAGGATTGTGCGATTCACTTCCTGCCTTTCCAATGTCGAGATCTGCTTAAAAACCGTCTCGCTCCGGCCAAACATTATCAAGCACCTCAAAACCCGCGTCCGGAATTGTTTCTCTCGCTGTCTGAAGTAATCTTTCTGAGCGCCCGACTTTTGAAAGTATTAATACAATTTTGTTTGATATCTTTTTTGATTTCGATAGCCTTCTTGCCAAAGCGAGTGTAGGCCGAAGGACATCCATTGATGTGCCAGTGGGGAGAAAGACGACATCGCTCTCTTGACTAATATCCTTAGTGAGTTCGTCTGCCAAGCCTCGTGTATCTACAAATGCCAAATCAAATTCGGATGCCGTTTCGCGTAGAGTTTTGAGCTTGTTAAAAACACGTTCCTCGATGTCCGGAGCAATCCCATTTCGCAATCGCATTGCGCTCCATTCAACACATGAGAGTTGCTCAGGGTCAAAGTCAGCGAGCAAAACTTTATGCTCTTGACGAGCGGCTGCAACTGTCAGCACTCTCGCGAGGGTACTTTTACCTACCCCACCTTTTTGCCCTACGAATGACGCAATTCTCACGTGACTAAATTCCTGTGACTTTTAAATTCCGGTTGACGCTACGCGGATTCTCAAAAAACCTCTTTACCTGTCACTCAACAAAACACGTATTATATGTCTACGAGCTTTGATGAAATAAATTCAAGTCTGATTTCCTTTTCATCCCCAGGGTTTGAGATCCGAAATCAATTTCGCCTCAAATAGCCTTTGCACCCACGAGTACCTATGTCCTGCAAGTCCTGGTACGTACTCTGAAGTTAATCTGATAGGATTTATCAACTGGTTCGGTTCCATAAAATTGATCTGGTACTTTCCAGAGTTGCGGTAGGGTTTAATGCTAAGCATTCTTGCCAGATGGGTAATGGCATGGACGGGACTGGTGTTGCAAATTGCGATCCATCGAAGTGCCCCTCGTCGGTTGTCGTCGAGGCGGATGGGGTACCACATCCGTTGCTCAATGACCTGTCGACGAAATCGAATTTGATTCGCCACGACGACGATCATATCAGGGATTGGCATGGCTTTGGCCTCATGCTTCTGGTCCATTTTATGCTCCGAATCGGTCGGATGAGTTGGGGCGTCAATGCCGCTAACGTCTAATCTTGTTCAGTTAATCGCAATTAATCTACTAAACTGGAACCTTGCTGGAGTCGAGAAAATTCAATCCTCGAGTTATAACCTTTCGCGCAGAGAAAAAGATGTCTGAAAATCTATCTTGAGTCACTCGTAAATTGGCGTATGCCGCTGCCATCTCGGGGCTAAGAATAATACGCGTTGGTTTTACTCGATACATCTTGATCATTACCCCCGCAAAAATAGAAATTAACTATTAAAGTTATTTACTAGCGATGTCGGATAACTACCATCAGCACGCTGCAAGGAGCAACCTCGACTAGGGACTTGGCCGTTGAGATACCCCACCACCTTCGGACCCAGCTTTTTTCCTGACGATGACCCACAACGATAAGGTCAGCTTTTATTGTTTTGGCATGATTTGCGATCTCACTCACTGCATCGCCATACAGCAACAATCCTGTTACCCGGAACCCCATCGAAGTTAACTTGGATATGCCATCTTCCAAAAGACGTTGATATTTTTTCTTTTTTTC
>RFVZ01000211.1 GCA_009922405.1 Betaproteobacteria bacterium | reverse complement strand
TCGTGTTTTGGTCAGGACGAGATCGCCCGGACGCGGTTCGCGGCGAGTAACCCTGACGCTCGTGAGCACGGCAAAACTCGGGACATCAATGCCCCACATCACGACATCCAGTTTTCGAACGCTTGCGCGCTCGGCCGCTTCAACGATCGGGCGTTGAATCGCTTCGATCGTGCGGCCAATTAGACCAGGGCCCAAAACGATCATGACGATGAGGGAACTCAACGCCCAAGCGACTTCGCCGCTGGCGATGGGACGTCGGCGACTGGCGGCGATCCACCCGAAAAGCGCTAGTGCAAAAGCACCCGCCGCACAACCCAGGACCCAGACCTCATCAAAGCGCGTCACCGCTTCGGGGATCGCCGCTGCGTAAAACGGATCAGCCACCTTGGGCGCGAGGCGGGCCAGAATTTGCGGCCACAGCGCGGCCAGACCAAGGATCGCCACCGGGAAAACAAATGCAAGTCGCGGAATGCGCTCGGAGCGCGCAATCGACATCGCAATCACGAGGCCAGTCAGGCCATAGAAGCCATAGTGCGGAAGCTTGGTTGCCGACGCGGTAAAAAAAAGAATAACGAACGCAAACCACGCAAGGCCAAAACTGAATGCGGGCGGGCGCGGGCCACGAATCAATTGGTGGACGGTTGGCACCAACAGCCAGACCGAGGGCAGCAACGCAATCAGGGTCCAGCCCGGGTAGTAAAGCGGACCGGCCGAAAAGCCATGCATGGTCTGCGTGAAGCGGCCAACATTATGCTTAAAAATAAAGCCATCAATGAACGCCTGGCCATGTTCGAACAATTGCCAACCGTACCAGGGCACTGAGACTCCAAGCAGAATTGCCCAGGCTAGCGGGTCGGCCAGCAGATCTCGTAGCGCGATCCAGCGCCTCTGAATCATGATGTGGAGAAGCACGGCAGCACCGGGTACCAGCAGCGCGATCGGGCCCTTGGCCAGGAGGCCGAGCCCAACGCAGGCAGCCGCGATGCGCAAAGCTCGCCGATCGCCATCCTGCACAAAGAGATAGGCATGCAGTGTCGCTCCAGCCAGCAAGGCATTGAGCAACGCGTCGGCGGTTGAGACGCGGCTGATCACCATGGGACCAAGCGCGCACGCTAGGGTTAAGACCGCCAGCGCGCCGCGACGCTGATCGGAGACGCGCGCAACGAATGCCCCCACCAACCAGGCCCAGACCACGCCGGCCAACGCCGAGGGCAAGCGAAACGCAAATGGTGTCGTGCCAAAGGCTTGTACCGATAAGGCCTGCAGCCAGTAGATCAAAATTGGCTTGTCCCATCGGGGCTCACCCAAGAGGGTGGTCGACAACCAGTCGCCCGAGCCAATTAACTCGCTAGTGGCCTGCGCGAATGCGCCCTCATCGACGTCTGTGAGCGGAGCGATACCCAGGCCAACCAGAAACGTGACCAGTGGTGACAACCACGCCAGAACGAGAGCAAGGCTTGCAAGGTTCAAGTCAAACCCTGCTCAACAAGCTCGGCCGCCCGAATCAATGCCCGGGCCTTGGTCTCGGTCTCCTGCCACTCGGATTCGGGAATCGAGTCGTACACGACACCGGCACCCGCCTGAGCATGCAGGACTCCCTCTTTAATAATCCCGGTCCGAATCGCGATCGCAAGGTCCATCTCGCCGCTGTAACTCAGGTAACCGCATGCACCGCCGTAAACACCTCGGCCCACCGGCTCAAGTTCATCAATGAGCTCCATCGCCCGGACCTTGGGCGCACCACTCAGTGTTCCGGCCGGGAATGCAGCGCGCAGCACGTCGATGTTATCCAGGCCCGGTTTGAGAACGCCTTCGACGTTGGACACCATATGCATGACGTGCGAGTACTTCTCGATTGCCATGGTCTCGGTGACCGTGACGGAGCCGATCCGGGCGATCCGACCGACATCATTGCGGGCGAGGTCGATCAGCATCAAGTGCTCGGCCCGTTCCTTCTGATCCGCAAGAAGATCCTGCGCCAACGCATCATCCTCGACGGGGGTTGCCCCCCGCCGCCGCGTCCCTGCAATCGGACGAACAATGACCCGGGTTTGTGAGGCATCCGGGCCTTCGGAGATCTGTTCCTGTCGTACAAGAATTTCGGGAGACGCGCCGACGACATGACAGTCACCGAAATCGTAGTAATACATGTACGGTGAAGGATTGATCGATCGAAGCGCCCGATACAGCGAAAGGGGATGCTGCTCGAAGGGCTTCTTGAGGCACTGAGCGAGCACGATCTGCATCGCGTCGCCGGCTGCGATGTACTCACGGGCGCGCGCCACCGCACTCAAAAAATCCTCCCGCGCGAAGTCCCGCTGAACTGGGCGCTCAGGAACAGGCGGATCCAATGGAGCGACCGGTGTGTTTCGCAATCGATCCTGCAAGGATTTCAATCGATTCGACGCATTGGCATAAGCCTGCGGTTGTTCAGGATCGGCGTAGACCATGAGATAGATGCGACCCGCGACGTTGTCCACAATCGCCAGTTCATCCACCTGGAGCAACAAGATTTCTGGCATCCCCATCGGATCGGCCTTTCGGCCCCGCGCCAGACATGGCTCGATATGGCGAACGATGTCGTAACCAAAATAGCCTGCCAAGCCGCCACAAAAACGCGGCAGGCCCGGGCGCAACGCCACGCGATAGCGCGCATTCCAGCGGCGCACAAACTCAAGAGGATCGCCGTGATCTGTTTGCTGGACAAGACCATCGATCACGACTTCGGTTCGCACACCGCCCTCAATCTCTGAATCGGCGAGGGTTCGGATCAAGGTTCTGGCCGGGAGTCCGATGAACGAGTAACGACCGAATCGTTCGCCACCGACCACCGACTCCAACAAGAAGCTCCCCGCCCCCCCGCCTTGCGTGAGTTTGAGGTAGAGCGACAAGGGCGTATCGAGATCGGCCAACGCCTCGGCGAGCAAAGGAATCCGGTTGTAGCCTTGCGCAACGAGCGCCTGAAAGTCGGCTTCTTTCATTGCGACAGCGCTCCCCGAAACGCCTGCATCACGCCCCGATAACCGCCTTGGGGATCCGGCGCGCCAAAAACAGCGCTGCCCGCCACAAACGTATCCGCCCCAGCAACCGCGAGCGCAGACACGTTGTCGACCTTGATGCCGCCATCGACCTCGAGCCAGATCGGTTGCCCGCCAGCAGCCCGATGGGCCTCGATCCGCGATCTGACCTGCCCGATCTTGGGCAAGGTCGAAGCAATCAGGGACTGACCGCCATAGCCCGGGTTCACAGACATCAGCAAGATGATGTCGAGGCGGTCCATGACGTGATCGAGCCAGTTGAGCGGGGTCGCTGGATTGAGCACGAGCCCAGCGCGGCAACCCTGATCGCGAATCAGCCGCAAGCTGCGATCAACATGGTCAGATGCTTCGGGATGAAATGTAATCAAGTTGGCGCCCGCTTTCGCGAAATCGACAATCAGGCGATCCACCGGCGACACCATCAGATGTACATCGATCGGAATTTGAACCAGCGGGCGCAGCGCCGCGCAGACCATCGGACCCACCGTGAGGTTGGGAACGTAATGATTGTCCATGACGTCAAAATGAACCAGATCTGCCCCGGCCGCCTCAATCGCACGGACCTCTTCACCCAGACGGGCGAAATCGGCCGAAAGGATACTGGGGGCGATCCGGAAAGGTCCGGTGGACTGAGCACTCATGAATCATCCCCGTCATAATGCAGTTCGCTGCAGGATCGGTGATTCTAGCCAGTCGCGAACAAGAGTTGGTCCCCCCATGAGCAAGTACGCCGTCGAGATCGAGGTTACGCCCCAATATCTGGCCGATCAATCGAGCCCAGATGAAGGGATTTATGCATTCGCCTACACGGTCAAATTGACCAATCAGGGCACCATACCGGTCCAGCTCATCTCAAGGCACTGGATGATTGATGACGCCATGGGGCGTCGCCAGGAGGTCAAAGGTCTGGGGGTTGTCGGGCACCAGCCTCTATTGCGTCCAGGCGAACAGTTTGAATACACCAGCGGCTGTCCGCTTCCGACCAAAACGGGCTCGATGCAAGGAAGCTTCTTTTTCGTCGCTGAAGATGGCCAGCGCTTCGATGCAGAAATCCCTGAGTTCGCGCTGCGGACACCGGGATCGCTGCACTAAATCGGACGCGGCGCGTAGTTACTTGCCGCGCATCGTCCACCAGACGAAAAACACCATCAG
>RFVZ01000022.1 GCA_009922405.1 Betaproteobacteria bacterium | reverse complement strand
TTGCGGCTGCACTGGCTGCGGCGCGATCGTTCATGGACGGGCCAGCAGGACGCTGCGGCTGCGGTGGAGCAGGCCCATCATCCTCATTGAACCCTTCAATGCGATTGGCTCGCTGGAAACTGACCGGGGGGCGTGGCGCTTTTTGCGGCGGCGCTGGAGCTACATCCGGCGGACCGTCTTCCTCATTAAACCCCTCGATGCGGTTGGCGCGCTGGAAACTGACCCGAGGGCGGTTTTGCGGATCGGCCATCAGTAGAACCTCGACCGGCTGACGAGTGGGTTGCCGCGCTTGGCGGCCGGCTTTTCAGCCGCTGCGGGCTTCATGCCCGGCATGGCTTTCGGGCCAGGCATTGGCTTCATGCCAGGCATGCCTTTCGGGCTCCCTACGGTAGTGGCTTTCTTGGGCGACACCTTGCCCTGCAGGAAGGCGGGGAGGGGCTTGTTGCCCGGGGGGGTCTTCTTCATGGCTCTACCCTTTGATGAATTTGGATTTCAGTCGGCTTGTCCCGCTCTTAGGCGGCGCGGAAGTGCCCCCGAGCCGCCGAAAAAACAGAGAGGCCGAGGCCTTTTGGCCGCCAGGATCAGCGGACGCGGTAGAGCCATACGCATCGGCGGTCTGTGCCTTGCGCTTCTGCTTCGGGTACAAAGGAGGTGAAAACCCACGCATCGCAATCTCCTGCGAGCACTGTAGAACGTAAATTCAGCAAACACAACTTTAGTGGTTGCCCCCAGGCAGATTATCCACCTGGGGGCCTCGGCGGCGTCGCCGGGGAGAACAAAACGCCACCAAGCTGGGTACTACGGTAGGGCCTACTCGATGAAGATGGCTCGCGGCCGTAGGTTGTTCACTGCAATGATAGAGACCTGTCCCAGCAAGGCCTGAGCGGTCAAACCCCCTACCGTAGTGTTGCTCGACGCCCTCACAATGGCCGCGCCAACAGTGCCGGCCGCGCTCAGCCCCGAAACGTAGATCATCGCAGAGCCGCGGGCTGTCGCTGTACCGAGCACGCCAGAGCCAGCTACACCCGCCAGATCAGCACGGGCTGCACCGGTTGCGCTGGCCGTGCCGGCTGCGCCGGTTGCGTTCAGCCCTGAAAGGTTGGCTGTCGCCGCGCCGATGGCTGTCGCTGTGCCGAGCGCGCCGGTGCTGGCCACACCCGTCAGGTCAGCACGAGCTGCTCCGCGAGCTGTCGCTGTACCGAGCGCGCCAGTGCCAGCAACACCCACCAGATCAGCACGGGCTGCACCGGTTGCGCTGGCCGTGCCGGCTGCGCCGGTTGCGTTCAACCCCGAGAGGTTGGCCGTCGCCGCGCCGTTGGCTGTCGCTGTGCCAAGCGCGCCGGTGCTGGCCACACCCGCCAGGTCAGCACTGGCTGCTCCGCGGGCCGTTGCTGTGCCAAGCGCGCCAGTGCTGGCCACACCCGCCGGGTCAGCACGAGCTGCACCGGTTGCGCTGGCCGTGCCGGCTGCGCCGGTCGCTGAGACTGACGCGGCAGTCGCAGTGATGGGCACGCTCGAGCTGGCTACACCGACAGCCCCAGCGGCGGAAACGCCCGTCACCTGAACTTCAAGGACAAAGCCCTCAGTGACACGCGTGTCAGCCGCCTCGGTGATGCGAACATCACCGCTTTCTGTGATGCGATAGCCTTCCACCGGCATCTCCGTTACCGGTTCGCGGTCAGTATCGCGTAGGCCTGCGCTTCGACCTCATCGACGCGGCGCAACCACCCTTTGCCAAAAATAGGGAAGGTAGCAAGTTTCCGGTAAAATGAGCGGCGCGCCTCCGCGAACCGAGCGATAAGTTCGGCGGGAGCCACAGCGTTCGCTGCCCCCAAAGTCTTTGCGCCGATAATCCCGTCAACCTCCAAGCCCAGCGAGGCTTGAAGCAGTTTTGCGGCGCGACTGGAGCCAGAGTTGACGGCCACATCAAACACGCTGGCATCGACGCCCACCGGCAATTCGTCGCAGCGCGCTTTCGCCCAGTAGTTCTGGCTGTAGATATCATGCAGCTGCTTATCCGTGATGGCTCGGAGTTCGTCCTTGCTGGCCTCACGACCCAGAAACGCGTTGAAGGTTTGTAGCGTGACGCCTTTCATTGTGGCGCCGCCGGGATCAGCCGGATGATCAGCCCATCCGCCTTCGTGCTTCAGAACCATTTGCAGGGCTTCAGGGAAAGTCGATCTCATTCTTCATCATCCCCCATCAGCATAAAGAGCTGCGCATGCGCGAGCATCCCCGCAAACATGATCGAGCTGGTGTCTGGGTTGCCAATAGCCACAATATGCGGCGCGCCGTCTGCATCGAGGTACGTCAGCAGCGCGACAGTTGCGCCGCGCTCGACTGCTTTTTCAGCGGCAGCGTAAAGCGGGCTGCGGGATACGGACTTGCTCATGCCGCCACCGCCGGGACCCGCACCCGAGGGCGGCGCAGCCATGTCAGGTATCGCGCGGCTTCTTCAACGTCGGAGAAACAAGTCATCCGCCCAGTGAATGGGTCACAGACCGCGACAATCGAATGGCCACGATCTTGAGCTTGGCCATAGCCGAGATTGGCCGCGTATGCGTCGCTCACTTTGTACCCCTTGGCCCGCGCCAGCCATGACACTTTGCCGGTATGCTCATCCTGCTGCTCGGCTAAACCAAAGCAATGGCGATGGGCGGCAATGAGAAGATCGGCATCATGGCCCGTCAACGCTGCGCGCTTACCTGGCGCATGCAGCCGGTTCCACACACTGCTGCCGGGGAAATCATGCGCTGCCCAGATGCGCCAGACTTGATCACCGCACCGCACTTGGAAGCGTGCCTGCCAGTCCGCCATCACGGCGTGGCCGCGCGACATCCAGCGCAACGGGCTGCCTGCGCCGAGCCATAAATCATGGTTGCCAAGCAGCATCAGGAGCCAAAATTCCTTGCCGAGCAGCCACTCCGCAAATCGCCAGCCCTGAGCCTTGGTCGTGGTCTGCTCGCCATATAGGCGCTCCAACCGACCCGCCCAGGCATTCACCCAATCACCCATGCCGATTGCGAACAACCCCTGCGTCTGCTCGATCAGCGCGACGTGGCGGCGCAGCAAAGAGATGTCGCACCCGTCATCGTCGCCGTGCGGGTCGCCGACAAAAACTAAACCAAACGGCGCGGTTTCGGTGATCGTGAATTCCATCCATTCACGCGCGCTGCTGGCCGCTTTTTTCCGAGCAAACTCGGTTTCTCGCCGATCAAGCCATGCCTCAATATCTTCTAAGTTATCGGCCAAATCTGGCGGCGTGAAACGCGGCTGGTGAGGTGTTGTGGCACCATCTTCTGCCAGTACATCTTTCCAGCCAAACCGCCGGACGCCTTCTCGATAGCGATACTCTACGGTTTGACGAGGGAGCCCCAATTCACGGGCCCCGCCGGATACTGTGCCAGCGTACAACGCAGCGTCATATGACTCGCGGCATATGGCTTCAGGCAGCGGTTTAGGCGCCATCGGGTCCCCCTGTCAGACGCCGTGGCGTCTTGGTTTTTGAGCTACCAACAACTGCCCGCGCGCGAAGCCGGGCACGTCATGTTCCCCTTAGTGCTTCAAGGCGCTGCTCGAGAGCATCAAGCCGGCCTTTGAGAGCCGCGATTTCAGCATCCTTCGCCGCCAGGGCTGCGTCGGTTTTAGCGTTCAATTCTTTGACGGCGTTCACCAGCAGGGCGGTGACGCCGTTGTAGTTGAGCGACAATGTACCCTCGCCATCAGGGTCGCTCTCTGGTGGTTTAGTTAATCGTTCGACGCATTCAGGCAGCACTTTTTCAACGTCTTGAGCGATAAGCCCCGCGTCAACAACAGAAGATCCGTCAAGTTTTGTGACATCATTTCTACTGTAAGTTATACCTTGAAGTTTAAGTATTTTCTCTAAAGAGTTTTTGATAACAACTTGATCGGATTTTGTTCTTGTGTCCGATGTGCTGTACCAATTGCCAGCAAAGGCGGTGCCGTCATTCCGAAAAGTAAAACCATAGCCATGGGAAAACATTTGTACGCCAGCTTCAACGCCTGGAGTGTGATAGAACCGCAATGAACTTTGACCACCACCCGGTTCGCCCAACAAAGCATTAGTGTAATACGTTCCGCTGTAAGTATACGCGGGCATAATAGCGTTACTGCCAAAATAAAATTGCCTGTCACTGGTTGTATAAAACCGATTGCTTCCAGAATTGTTATCCCAAAGCCCAATTACGTTACCGTCTGCGCTAAGATAAAGATACGCGTTTCTGTTACTGTTCTGAAGCGCAAGTTGCTTTTCTCCGTACTCACCATTTCCAGATTGGATGCGGTAGCCGTTCTGCAAGGCTAGAACACCGCCACCATTAAAAACGTAATTAGTTCCGTCATAATATAGGTATTTGCCGCCAGTATTTCCAAAATAATAAGCGCCGGTGGTAGGTGATGCAGACCTATACGTTATTATGTCGCCAAACGCAGAAATACCACCATTAACGGTGAGTTTAGTGCTGGGCGATGTTGTGCCAATCCCCAGTCGACTGTTCGTATTATCCCAAAAAAGCTGCGAGTTTGCCTGCGTGTAGACGCCAGACGACCCGGCAAACAGCACAGAGCCAAGCGTGAAAACCGTAGATGTTCCCGAGCCGCCTTGGGCCACGTTCAGCGGCGTGGTCTTCCCAGCTAGATCGACAAGCTGCTGCGCAGTGACGCGCTTAGAGACGCCCCCCTGGTTCACTTCCAGCTGGTCGGTGACTAGCGCCGAAGCGGCGGCCGTCAACTCTGAGACGCGAACATTAGCCACGTCAGGCTATCCGCAAGATAGCGTTGGTAGCGTCTGCTGTGGGGAAGACCACCGTGAAGTCGCCGTTGCTAGACGTGCGATCTGAGCCAAAATCCAGAACCGCAACGGCAGGGTTCGTGAGGCTCAGCCCTGAAGTTGGCGTGGAGTTATACACCAAAGCCCCACGCGCCGTGATGGATGCCGAGGACCATGTGACGTTGGAGAAACTCACATAGGCGGTGGTGCCGCTGGTTACAGGCGAGACGTTGGTGAGAAGCGAGCCGCCGGCCGTGTAACCAGACCCCGACACTTCGTTGGTGGTCGAGTAAGCCGTAGCAGTCGCGTCAAGCGTTGCGGTCGACGTGTAGAGCGCAATCTTAAACGAATGACCGCCTGAGGCACGAAAATTGTGCGCCCCCTGCAAGATGTGCGACTTGAAGATTGTCGTCATCGCATTGGTAATAGCCATTACAGTTCCCTTTCTATGAAGGCGGCGGCTTCATGAAAGCCGCTCTCGCTCAGGCGGTTGATGATTGTCGTGCGATCGGACTGGACGGCCTCGCGCATGTAGTGAATTGCCAAGAGCTGAGCTTGGTCGCGGAAAGCGTAGGCTTGATCCCGCAGGGGCTGCGGCGCGGTGTCGGCGACATGCAACAACCGAATGATGAAGCGCTCAGCAATCTGCTCGGGCTGCCAGCCCCGCCCGTGCGGGGATACGCGGGCAATGACACCGCTAATCATGGACGATACCCCGCGAGTGTGAGGCTAATGACGGCGAGCGTGAGGTCCGCGGTTGTCGGGCCAACCGCGTCTATCCAATCGCCTTGGGCCGCCTCTACCGTAGTGGCGAGGGTCAATACGCCCTCAGTAGCGCCAACGGCCCAGACCGCAGTCGCAATCGTTGTGAGGTCGCCGCCCGCTGTCGGCTGACGCCGCACGCTGTAGGTTGTGATCGCCGTGGCGGGCGCGGAGGCCGTGGCGTAGCTACCCGCGGCACCAGCGGTGAATATGGTGCCGTAGGGCAGGCGGAACCGCACTCGCTCGTTGTTCACCTTCCCATTGAAAGGGATCACCAGGCCAACCGGCTTGGGTGCGAACAAGTCGGTCAACGCTCCAGCGGTGAGCCTGGCGCTAAAGCTAGAATAGGCGGCGAAGGCCTGCGCCGTCGTGCCCTCCTGTGCTCGCAGCAGTGTGAGAGTGTCGCCGCTCCTCGCAGTGACGCGGACAACCTCACGCGCGCCGGTGCGGCCATCTTCCAGCACGGCGATAAAGAACTTCCCGCCGGTGGGCTGGGGGAACTGCGCGCCTTCTCCTGCGGCCAATGTCAGCGTTGTCTGGCTAGACGTCACCGCGCTTGCCAGCCAGACGACCGCAAAGTTTTTGAATAGGTAGGAGGAGGCGGCACCGCTCATCAGGCCACCCGCATCACAAAGGCCAGCGCATAATAGGGCGGCACCGTCGTGACCGTCAGATTGTGCGCGTGGTTGCCGTCGCCCGCGATGGTGTGGTTATGGCCCTGGTTGCCACCGCGAAAATCGGTAACGATACTATGGACGTGGGCCCCAACGTGCAAAGTTTCACCAATTGTGCCGATGCCGGAGTAGTACCCGCCGGCCGTATAGCCGGGCTGGCCGCCGTTACCGTAAGAAAGAGCGGCAGCAGGCAGAGAGTGATTATGGTAGCCCGCCGCATCAGTGCTGCCCGCGTGCGCGTGGCTCGGCATATGGGCTTCAGTGATCGCAGTGTCGCCAGTGCCGCCGCCGTGGCTGTGAGACCCCTGGCTGTCGGTGCTTGTCGTCGCTGTCGTGGCGCCGCCTGTGACACCGGGCGCGTAGGCCGCGCCCGCACCAACAATAAAACGGTTCTGGAGGTTGGGCGTGCCGTTAGTACCGTCGCAGAGCTTCCAAACGCCGCCAGGGATGGAGGCAATAGAGGCGATAGAGCCCGAGTGCATGCGGACCTCGCCGACCCACGAAGCCTTGGCAGCATTCTCGGCCGCCTCCGATATTAGGCCTAGGATGCCCGCCGTGACACGCAGCTCGACCGTAGACCCAAGCGGGAAGTTGGCCGCAACGGTCCCCTCGCGGGCGCGGGTCATGGTGATGACCCTGCCTGAGATGGCGGTGATGTATACGACTTCCCAAGTGCCGCCGTTCTGGAGCACCGCAACGCAGTAATCACCAGTTGCAAGCGTCGGAAAGAACGCCGTCTGACCCACCAGCAGCGTGGCCACGGTGTCTATCGAAGTGATGGCTTGGGCCAGCTCTCCGGCGGCGTTGTTTGCAAATTTGAGCCCCATCAGCGAACCTCCCTGACTGCGAGTTTGATTTCATCCTCGCGGACCTGGCTGTCCGTGACTGTCGTTCTCACCGTTACCGTGTAGTCAAACCCGTCCAGACCGCCGGCCAAAAATACGTTCAAACTAGTGGCAGCGGCATTCACAGACACGGTTGCTGAAAGTGGCACGAGGGTATTATTGGGCGACACGATGACCTGCGTCCCGGAGATCGTGGAGCCGCGCAGCCACTGCTCGTAGTCAAGCGTTTGCTTCAACGTCTCGCCTGGCTGCTTAGTCAGTCCTGATATGACCATCTCAGCGCCTCCTCATCATGATGGCGGCGCGCGCGGGAGGCGGCCGCAGGATCGGGGTCGGACGCACTACAGTAGTGCTCACCGGTATTGCTGGGAGCGCGGTTGAGCGGGCAGGCGGCAAGGCTGCGTACATGCAGGTCCAAGGTTGCGAAGGGCTCTCCGCCACAAACAGGGCCTGCCCTGGGCTGTCTTCCCCGACAAGCATAGCCATGCGCGGCCCCCAGGCTAGGCCGACTGGAACCAAGCCTGGTGCTGCGTTGCCGTCCAACCCGGCCGAGGGCCAGGAGAACGATTCAGGCGGGGAAGCAAGCAGTTGCTGGAGGGTCATATTTGGAAAAACCCCCCGAAATTTTCATCACGGCTCACCACAACTTCAGACCCGTCGGGCCGGAAGGGGAACCCAAAACCGTCATTGCCGTACCAAATGAGGAGGCCGTCATCGGCGCGCAGAAAGACGACACCAACCACCGAGCCGTCGCCGATGACGCCGGGGAAGGTGATACGCGACGCGCTGGCGATCCCTCGAGAAATGGTTTTGCCGCTGAGCGGGAGCGGGGCGGTTTTGATGCGCGCAGCCGTGGGGATAGACGTGAGGTTACGATGCGCCGCGTCAAAGATGTAGGCGTCGCTGACCAAGAGGGCTGATATAGCTGAGGCCTGCCAGTTTAACTGCTGGCCGAGGATCTGCTCGCGCGCAAAATCATAGAGGTTGCTCATCGTGTCACCCGGCCTGCAGGCAGCGGGTTCGGCCACACCGGCTGAAAGGCCGCGGAATAGGCGCTGCGGCCTGCGATCCGTGCGTCCACCATCCCAGCACGAAATTTCTTGCCGTGGTACTCGGCGAGCTTCAGCGAACTGAAAGGCATGGCCGGCATTGAGTAGAGACGATGCAGCGCACCACTCAGCAACGCCTCGTGGAAAAGACCCACAAAATTCGGCGGTAACGGGCTCTCCAAGCTGGTTGCGACCAGGGCAAGGAGAAGCTGAACCCGATAGGTCCCATCAGGGACCGGGGAGAGGCGGATGATACCAGGTGAAGGGCAGGTGAAAGCCCTGGGTGGGCCTGGAGCGTCGTAGGCAGTTGGTGCAATCTGGCCCGCCGGCATTGTTGACAGGGCAGAGTAACCGCCTTCTGGCTGCGCAGCGAGGACCCAAGCCACAAGGGCGTAGGGGCAGGGGGCTGATAGCTGGTATTCCGCCGCCCCTTTAACTGTCACCAAATCCTGCATTTCGGTCCATACGCAGGACTGGCGGGTGAACTCCCGCAGCGAATTGCCCAGGTGCATCTCAGCCAGGTCGCGGTCAGCGCCTGGTACGTTGATGATGACGTTTGTGAGGAGGTTGCGGATTTCTTCGCGCATGGATCAACCTCAAGCCGTCGACGAGGAAAGCTGCGCCTTAAAGGCGCTGAGCAAAGCAGAAGCTCGGTTGTCGGCGTTGAACTGATCGTCGCGCAGCTCTGCGCGCCCAACGATGTAATTCACCACGGCGATATAGTAGCTCTCCGAAATCGGGAAGGGTGAGCTGCTGTTCGTTGAGAGATAGACAATCGGCGGATCAAACAACGACGCCATAAACAAATCCGGCCGCAAGCGGCGCGTCTCTGACATCGCGGAATTAAATATGACGTACAGGTCGACCTCCGCGTAACGATACGGCGGGGCTGTGTCCTGTAGAATGGACCGGGCCTCTGCGACACAATTTCCGATGGTACGCGCCATCTGAGTGCTCCGGCTGAAAGGGGGGGAGGCACCCGAAAGTGCCTCCCGATTGAACTACAGTAGTTGTTATGCGGGCTTGGCATAAAGCTCGGTGAGAGCGACGCCGTCAACCACTTTCCGGCCCCAGATCTGAAGACCGCGCATCATGGTGCCAAAGGTGCTCTCGGGACGCAGCGTCTCCATCTTGGAGAGCTGAGACGCGAAAGTCAGACCGTGGCTGTGGCCCGCCAGGATGTGCGTCGCACCGTCGGCGTTGTTGCCGGTGATGGCCGCGCCCGAAGCGTCCACGTCGTTGGACGAGGTCGGCAGCTGGTTGGAGCTGTAGAGCGTGAAGCGGTCGATCATGCCCAGACGGCCGTTGCGCAGCACCGAGGTGCCGTCACCGGTGAGCGAGGCATCGCGCAGTTCCGACTTCTTCAGCAGGCCAGCAGCCCAAGGCGGCATGACGATCCAGCGACCAGTTTCCGGGATGTTCTGCTCGTCGAGCACCGTGCCAAGATCAACGAGCTTCTCGAGCACGTTGTCCTTGGTCAGCGTGATCGGCGCGCCATTGGTGCCCAGATTGATGCTCGCCGAGATACGGCCAGCCGTAGCGCCCTTGTTGGCCGCAACGATGCCAGAGGGGACGGTCCTGAGCACGTCGGCATCGACGTAGATCTTCATCTGCTCAGAGGCGTCATCGGCCCACATTGACATCTGATTGAGGTCGGACTGGACCTCCATCACGTCATCGAGCACCGTACCGAAATACGCGCCCTGGTCGATATTCAGCTCGACGACGTTGGAGCTGGGCTTCTCGTAGCTGAGAGCCTGGCCAGACTGATAGCTGCGGATCGTCAGGGTCGGCTTGGTGCGGATGATCACCTTGTCGCCCTGGTTCTTGATCTCGCCTTCCCAGCTGGTGTTGGCGATAGCCGTCAGCACCGTCGCGTCGTAGAACTTCTCGATCAGTTTGCCCGACCAGATCTGCGGGATGAAAACGCCGGAATAGGCCGGGTTTGCAACGGCCGGGTAAAGGGGGGCGGGGGAGCCGGAAATGGGAAAAGCCATAGGTATCCTCCTGGGCCATTGGCCCAAAACGGGTTATACGGCTACCACCACTGTAGTGGTCGCCAAAGACTTACCCAGCCATCACTCGGCCTTCCGTGGCAGCACGCACGATATCGGTTTCTTTCCTGGCTTTGCCGACCGGGTCGTTTCGCCAAATACCGCGACGCACGTCCTCGTAAAACTTTGCGATCTGGGACTGGGAATAGACGGCATCATTGCCCGTCTGGGCCGGGGTTCCTGCGGAAGTCCCGGGTCGGCCGCGGCCTGGAGCGGCGAGCGTCTCCAACGAGGTCCGGGGCGCCGCCCGCGGGGCGGGAGCGGGTGCCGGGCTCGCTGCAGGGCTCGTCGGCGCTACAGCGCCAGCCTGCAATTCTTGGTACGCCTTGAAAAAGGCGACCACGCGGGGACCATTGTTTTCTTCCACCGCTTTGTCAAGAAGAACTTGACGAGGCACGCCAGAAAATGGGTCTGGGTAGCGCAGCCAGTCAATAAATAACGGATCACGGTCCAGAGCAGCGTAATCCGGCACCTCATGGGCAAGGTGACGGTACAGGTCAGCGCGCGCATCGGCCTGCACGGAAGTGGACACTTGGTTCACCCCTTGCTCAAGGCGAGCGACTTTGTCTGTGAGGTGTTTCAACATAGGCGCAAAACGCTGAGCGGCTGCGCGTTCGGCGACTGACAGAAACTCCTCGCCGTAATCTTCGCGCTCCTCGTTGGAGATCGGCCTGAAGTTGAAATCAAAAGCCGTCTGCTCGTCGGGCTGCGCCGGCGCGCCAGGGCCTTGCGCTGCCTGCGGAGCCGTCTGGATACCGGATAGGACACGCTGCAATCCGTCGATCTCGGCCGCCATGCGCGAAATTTCTGCGTCATGCTTGCCCTTGAGCGAATTGAATTTGTGCTGCCAATCCACCGTATCAACCGGGCTGGCTTGCACTACAGTAGTTGGAGCCGCCGACGGCTCAGTTGGTGAAACCGGGGGCAGCTCCGTCGACGGCTCCGCCGACGCCGAGGAGCCGTCGGCATTTGTCACCTCTTGCGTCTCCAGCTGAGCTTCAAACGCTTGCTGCGCTATCGCAGCAGCGCGCTGCACGCCGGGCGGCACTGGCGGTTTGTGATGGGCTGGCATTTCTCTATTTGCGGACACGGAAAGCTATCTCCTCGGGAATTGGTTAAAATACGTGTGCGGCGTAGCAAGAAGGTCGGCCAAGGCAAAAAGCGCCTGAGCACGGCCTTGCGCCGCCTGGAACGTGTCGGGCGTGGTCGTCACCAGCGACCTCGCCGACAAATCGGCCTGGCGACGAATCGCCAAAGCCAGGCTCTCGAGGACTTCGGGCGTGGAGGTCCGCACCCGCATAGCCGCGTCGATGAGTTCAATACCGACGCGCATCGCGCCGATGTTCACGCCGTCCCGTTCAGGTTGGGTCACAGCGATTGGCCAGGACCCCGCTTGCCGTAGCTGGTATCCGTCGCCACAGGGCGGGTCATAAGGGACTGATCTCGCCCCTCGGAGGGTGATCCCGCGCCAGCAAAGACCTTGCCGGCGACCGAAAGCGGCTGTTTACGCAAGATTCTGGTGCGATTTTCTGCAACCAGGTCCCGCGGCATCGGCATTTTGACGCAGCAGCTCATCATCAAATGCTCTGCTTTGGGCCGCGCTTGGGATACGTGGCCAGCACCGAGGTGCCATGTGGCGTATCGCTCCAAGGGCCCTGACCAATCGTGCCGGTGGTCTGTTCCTGGCCCCGCTTGGGGTAGGTGCAGGTGAGCGCACTCTTGGAACCAGTGGCTACAAAACGAGGCGAAGAAGTGGACAGGATCTTACCGTAAGCATCAGCCATTTGAATTTCCCTTCATCTGCTGGGTGGGTCGGACGACGTTTGTCTGCGGACCGGATAGAGCCCGGGGAGAGGGCGGCGGTGCCATGCCTTTCGGCGCGCCCCCTTGCGCTTCGCCAGCCCCCTCCCCCCCGAGAGCTTGGAGCATCGCCTGCTGCTGCGCCTGCACCTGGCGAGCTTTCAGTTCTTCCTCGGAGGGGATGATATCCTCCCCGCTGAGCCCTACGGTCGTGGAGACGGAGCGCAGCACCTTGGCGCGCCCCTCCTTGCCCATGATGTCCATGTCGATCGGGTTCGCCGTGATCTGCAGGAACTCGAGCTGACGTTGGCGCTCGGTCTCGCGCTGGACGGCGACCGATACACCCTTGACCTCAATGCTCTCATCGCCGCGCAAGAGGCCGGAATTGTCAGTCAGCATGACCATGTCGAACATCTCGGTGAGGAGCGGCTCCATCACGTCGCGGTCGATATTGGCGGCCACCGTCTGCAGAATCTTGGATGCGTTGCCCATGAGCATGGCGAGGCCCGACGCCGTGCGGCCAGCACCGCCCATGCGGTCGGAACCTGTGATATACCGCGGTATAGCCGACAGCTCGTCGGCGATCTGGGTGTATTTCTCGTAGATTCCGAGCAGCTTCGCAGAGTTGTCCTCCGGCTGGAAGAAGCTCACCGGTGCCTGGTTGTTGTTGCCGAGCGGGTCGTTGACCGTGGCCCAACGCTTCCAGGGATACATCTCATCCGGGTTCTCGGTTGGGTGCATCCGGTCGTGGTTGATGACGACCTGAGGGCCGGAAGCGATGGCCATGTTGTTGACCAAGGCGCGCAGAGCCGCGTTGCAGACGTCTTGGATGTCTTCCAGCACGTCAGGCAGGCCGTTGCCCACGACTGTGCCAGGCACCTTCTCAAAGCTGGAGACGTAGTAGGGGGCGCGCTGACGCGGCGAGGGGGAGAGCTGGCACTTGATGACGTAGTTGCCGATGATCCAGGCCTGCACGTAGTAGTCGCGCAGCGGGTCCTCAATGAAATCCTCACCGAACCCGCTCTCAAGCAGGGTGCGGCCTTGGATGGGGCCATGCCACTCCAGGCAGTCAATCAGGTTGCTGTCGTTGAGGAGAGGGTTCTCTTTGCTCTCCTGGGTGGCCCGCTCGCTCTCAGTGCGATCCATCCAGCTCTCATGCAGCCCGCCCCTACCGTAGAGGTCAAGCACCGTGCGGATGGCGGTCTCAGAGTAGCCTGGCAGACCGAGCAGCGCATTCAGGTCGGCGCGGGTGAGGCGGGTGCGCTCGATCACCTCGGCGTCGGCAATGTCGTTAACCCCAGGGGTGAACCAAATGTCAAAGGGCGACACCCGATGCCAGAACATCCGGGCTTTGTCCTGCATCTCCGGCTTGCCGTCTTTCCAAGAGAGCTGCGGGACGATGCGCACGACCGGCCCTTTGATCACGGCGAACGGGAACAGCGGAAGGTCAACCAGGAACTCGGCCAAGGCCTTATAAAACCCGCCCTCAGTCAGCAGATCGTCCAACTTGCCTGAGGCGACCACAGCCGCCTTGCGCGCCTGTTTTTGGGCCGCGGAACGAGCAGCTTCCAACAGCGCAGTCAGGCGCCGGTGCATGACGCCCTCGTCGATTTCCTCTCCATTGGAAGTCATGGAGACGACCTCGGTGGCCAGGAGCTGGACCGCGCTGCCCTTCACATCATCGGGGATAGTCGGATCTGGTGTGGGAATCACCGCCCAGGCGCGCTCAGGCCCGAGATAGACGTCACGCAGCAGGGAGGTAGCTCCGCGGCATTTTACTGCCGTGACACGGGCGTAAATCTCCGAGCCGCCAAATTTCTTGATCTCGGCCAGGCGCGCTGGAGAGTAATGCCCGTTGAATGTGCGAAGGGCGTGGAGGAGCCGGTCATCCCACCCGTTTGCTGAGGAGCGGTGCCGCCGAAACTGGTAAAACCGTTGTTTGGCATAGGCCGCAACGCCTTTTGCCTGCTCCTGCTCGAGCGCAGCAGCCTCCTCCGCGGCCTGGTCCGCCGCTTCAGCGGAGACCATGTCGGAAGGGGATACGATGCGGAGGAGGCCCCGTGACGCGGCCCCCGAACTTACAGCGCCTGACATAGCTCCACATCTAGTAGCATCTTCACCTATAAAGCAACTACAGTAGTGCTTGTAGGAACGAGATCTCACATGAACCACATGACCCTTTTTATGCGCCCGCCGGCGCTCGCCACTGCTGACATGGCACTTCTCGCACGCCAAGTGGCCATGGACCTCGTCCCGCGCGAGGATATCTGCTCCATGCTATCGGTCTCTGAGGTCGATATGGCGCGGATTGAAGCCGAGCCTGAATTCGCCGAACGGGTGCGCAACGAACGCCGGAGGCTTTTATCTCTGGAGGGGCAGCGCGACCTGGCCGAGTGGAAGCAAGCGCTCACTGAGCACCGCTTCTGGGACCGGCTGATGCTCATGGCGATCAATGAGCAAACAAGCTCCCCAGCGATTATCGACGCCATGAAGGTGGTGAAACGCCAAACCAAAGAGAACGCAGCCGGGGGCGGGGGAGGGGGCCCGCAGTTCATCGTGAATATCTCGGTGCCCGGTGAAACCCCGATGCGCGTCGCGGCCAGCGTCATCGACAACCAGGAAGACGCAGAATGAGCGTCCCCGGCATCACCTATGTTCCGCCGCCCACCATCTCCCAATTCCTGCGCGACAGCTCGAGCCTGGTGCGCTGTGTCGTTGGACCCGTCGGTTCAGGGAAGTCGATGGGCGTGATCATGGAGTTGTTCCGCCGATCCTGTCAGCAAGCCGCGCATAATGGTGTCCGCCGGAGCCGCTGGGCCCTGGTCCGCAACACGCTGCAGCAGCTCAAAGCGACCGTGCTCAATGACGTGCTTCTCTACCTTGGCCCATTGGTGCGGCACCACGTCTCTGACAGCAAGATCATCCTGGATTTCCCTCTGGGTGACGGGACCAAGGTAGAAGCTGAGTGGCTCCTGGTGCCGCTCGACCGGCCCGAGGACCAGCAGCGTTTGCTGTCACTCCAGCTCACCGGCGCTTGGGTCAACGAAGCACGCGAGGTGCCGATCGACATTTTGATGGCGCTCATAGGCCGCTGCGGCCGCTACCCATCCAAACTTCTGGGCGGCCCGAGCTGGTACGGCGTCGTTCTGGACACCAACCCCTGGTCCGTGGCCAGCCCCTACCACGAGACTTTTGTACTGGAACCCCGTACAGGCTGGACGCTCTATCAGCAGCCAGGTGGCCTGGCACCAGACGCTGAGAACGTCGAGAACCTGCCGGCTGGCTACTACGAGAACCTCTCAAACGGGCGCGACCCAGAGTGGGTGAGGGTGCATGTCCACGGTGAATGGGGCGATGACCTCTCCGGCCAGGCTGTCTTCCGCCGCAGTTTCCTGCCTCAACTGCATGTCGTCGATCTCCCGGACCCCACAATCAACCCATTCCGCCCGATCATGGTGGCGCTGGATTTTGGCCGCACGCCGACCGCGCTGATCACACAAATGGGGAACGACGGATGCTTGTGGTTCCTCGATGAAGTGACAACCGAGGATATGGGCCTGCGCCAGATGGTGCGCGAAAGGCTGAAACCTCTGCTGTTCAGTGAGCCCTATGGCGGTCGACGGGCTTTCATCATCGCCGACCCGGCCGGCTCGCAGAAATCGCAGCTGGCTGAAGAAAATGCGTTCGACGTGCTGCGCGACGAAGGGTTCATGGCTTACCCGGCCCCAACAAACGAAGTGGCAAAGCGCCTCCTGGCTCTTGAGAAGCTGCTGATGTCGGCCAATGGCCTACGTATTAGCCGCCAGAGGTGCCCGCGGCTCGTCCGTGCCATGTCGAGCGAGTACAAATACCGCCGTAAAAGAACCGGCGATCTTGACGATATGCCGGAAAAAACACACCCGTGGTCGGATCTGGCGGACTGCGCCCAATACGCGGCCTTGGGGGTGAATGGGAACTACACGGCGCTGGACCTGCGGCGAACGGTCCGCGCACAACCGCAGCGCGCGCCGGTCAGCGCGGCGGGTTGGACATAAAAAAGACCCCGGCGGTGAGACGCCGGGGCCAGTGTGTAACACAGGAGAGGAAAGTTAGCCTAGCTTCCGAAAGGAGGAAAGGAAGCCTAACTCCCAGAATTGAGGGGAGCTTCCACTACTGTAGTCATTTACAGCCGATTTACAAGTGTTTTGCCCGGCCTACTCGATTGGAATGGACAAGCGAACGGCAGCCCGCTGTAGTGCAGAGAGGGCTGCGTTCTCGCGAGCAATGATGCTGCTGGCGTGCTCTGTGTCATGCGATTCGATAAGGAGACAGCGCCCCTCGGGGTCATGGAACACGACCACTGCGGCATCCCAGGCAAGGACGCCGCTGCGAAGACGAGCCGCAATATCCTCAAAGGCAACAGCCAGGTGGATACGGTCCGTCGATGAATGTTCTGCAGTATTGGCGTGTACACGCCCGATACGGTGGATGGTGGCTTCGGACATGGGGTGCTCCTAGATCTGGTTTGAGGCGGTTTCAGGGGTAAGGGGGTGTGGCGGATCATTATGGAAAGAACGGGTAGGTGGGGCTTACCGTAGAAAGCTGATTTACATAGGTTTACCGGTTATCCACACCTAAGGTTATCGCATAAGATATAGTATGGAAAGAGCAGTAACGACTAGATGTAGTGGCTTGACAGCTAACCGGTTTTGCCGGTTGTAGCTGTAAATCGTTAGCCAAGACAACCATGATCTTCTTACCTGCTGCTTGTGGTTATACCGATAAAGCCCTGCCCACGCAAGGGCAGGGTAGCGTTACTTGTTTTAGGTCGATTTAGAGGCGTTAGCCGCATCATTTGTTGAACGGATGATTCCGCGAACGGCCAAAAGCAAATGGCGATCGCTCGACCGGCGGGAAGGCTGCACCTGGTTGAGCAGGTCCAGCGAATCATCCACGGCTTCGCGCAGCTCGACCAGTGCGGCGCGCACCTGGCTCACGCTGCGGAGGGGTAGGCGATACTGGACGCGGCTGTCACCGATGATATCTCGGTCATAGGCGTCCATTTCACGAGAGCTATCCGCTGGGGGAGCGGAGGGGGTAGCGTTCATGTCTTTCTCCTAAAGCACTAAGGTAGTGTTATATATGTCAGGCGTAAAGGCGTGGTAGCGTGTTCCGACTACATCCGTATTAACCCTAATGCAATAAGAAACTTTCTTTATTTTAAGAGGTCGATCACCTCTTGCGAGGGGGTGTAATATCGCTGCTTAACCACGCTCTCCCGCCGCGCCACGCCGCCCTCGATGGTTTCGATGGAAAGGGCGATCAGA
>RFVZ01000210.1 GCA_009922405.1 Betaproteobacteria bacterium | reverse complement strand
GCCACTGTCAGCAGTAACGGTACGCTAATCGCATAAGCAGGGTTGTTCAACTCGATCCCACAACCTGGGTACTGGGCAATCGCCGCCCGAAATGCGACGTCCCTCGAAACGACGTCGGCCCCCGGCGCCTCAGGACCAATGACCGACAACACCGTCATTGCGCCGTTTGACCAACCGTGAACCCCAACTCTGCGCTCATCGACATCGGCCCGAGTCATCAGATACCGCAGCGCGCCATAGGCGTCTTTCGGTCTCGCCAAATTGGCACTGACCTCGGGTGGCCGCGAGTTGATCGACCCTTTGGGGAAGCCCTTGCCATAACCGCGCGGGGTAAAGCTATCAACATGAATTGCCACATACCCGCGTTCCGCCCAGAAGCGCCCCCAGAGCTGGTGTCGCATGGAAAGTGCGCCCGCATCAAAACGCTCCTCTCGTGCGGCTGCCGATCCAAACGGTCCGGTGCGTCCATGCAACATCACCACTGCCGGAGATCGCCCCGGCCCTTTGGGTGAAAACACGAATCCTGTTAGCAAAGTAGTGCCGTCAGCACTCAAAAAACTGACTGTTTCAGGGGTCTGAGCTGCGGCAATTGGCGCCCAAACCAAAGCAACCAAATAAATCGATTGAACAATAGCTCCGATCAAGATTGAGTCCCCCAGAATACGAGGTCGCGCGTCGCTCCATAGTAGGGCAACTCTCCCGCGCCGGGCCCGTTGCGGTGCCCTCCGCTCCGGATCCCTTGCAGTGAAATCGGTCTTGGGTTTTGAAAAGCCTTGGTCCCATGGTTGTTGGGACCAGATAGACGCGAAGGGCGGCATTCCCCGCGCCACCCTCCTCCATCCGCGCTCTCGCTAAATGCTGCCGATCATCAGACACGCACCTGAGTCGAAACAATCCAAAAAAACCAGCGGAAGCCCAATCGGCGGCAAAAACATTCAACCGTCACAGGTGGCGGTTTTGCCCGAAGTCTTGCAGGTGCGCAGCAACTTGCGGTTGATGTCATACACCTGGAACTGCCAGTTCGGAGCCGCAGAACCGCTGGTTGCCGGTAAGCGGTCAAACACCAGGAAGCTGAACTCGGACATCACTGCCGATTCTTTTTTGCCTGGGTTTGTGATCGTGCTGGAGCTAAAGTTTTGCGGGTTCTTAGCCAGGCTCGTGTACCAGCTCGCAGCTTTGATCGTCACCGAGTTGATGACTTGATCAAACCATGGCCAGCGGCCACTGGTAATGTTGTTGCCAAAACCAGTGGCTGCCAGAGCTGCGCCGCTGTTCGCCTCGATCAAGCCTTCCAAATTGTCACCAGACGTACCCATCAATACTGAAATCGGCAGGTTGGTGTCAGCGGGCTGGCTGATCATCTGGAAGCCATGTATGTGACCAGCGTGGGTCATTTGGGTGTTGGACGGCAGCACGCCGTTCCCGGCATCCACGCTCTCACTGCCGGGATTGATGGCTTTCTGGAATTGCCACGTTCTTGCTACCGCGCCCTGGGGTACGTTTCCAGCGACTGCTGCACTGCCGTTGTAGGCAAACAGTGGCTTGTGCCCGACAATCCACGTTACCTTTGTTGGATCTTTGGATGCGGACAAGTTACTGAGCGCCGTCAGTTGTCGGGCGACTCGGATGTGGTCGCCGTTAGTGGCGCCCATGCTGCTGGTCAAGCCGGGCACGTCGTTCATCATGCCCACGTCAATTAGCACCAGGTGCAAATCACCAAGAACGACAGACACAGGGTCGGTGTACTGGCTGCAGCTCTTTGCAACGTTGAAGCTTGAGCCGCGCACGTATTTAAAGTTTGCAGAATTACCGTCTGTGCCGTCGTACTCTGGCTCATCGGACTTGGCATAAGCCGCACCAGCTTTGGGGAAGTTACGCGTATCCAAGAAACGGAACCAGCCTTGGGCGGCGCGATCGCACAGCTCGTGGTTGCCTCGAGTCAAGGCCCAAGGCGCAACCGACAGCAGCGGGCCAGAACCCTTAAAGAAGTCCTCCTCCCAGGCACGCCAACCGAATGTGATGGAGTCGGCAATACCAGCGGCGGCAAACTTTGCTTTCACGGTACTGTTGTCCTGCTGTGAACCCCCATTTGCCGCGTTGGCTGCTCCGCCGAAGACGATCTCTGTGCCTTCTGGGAAGCCTTCGCGGTAATGCATGTCGCCGTTGTGCAGCACCAAATCGGGATTAAAGCTGGCGGCAACCTTAGACAATTTGTTGTACGGCCACGAAGCCTCGGATGTGCAATCCTGCAATCGGTCGCCTCCAGTCACGGTGCCGTCTGCTGCCTGTACGAAGGCAGTCGGACCCTTGAGGCGGCAACCCGTGTCTCCAATCACAACGATGCGGTCAATTGGTGTGGCCTGGCTACGAACTTTGAGTGGGCGGCCATTGATGCTCGCCGAGTTGGCGGTTGCCGGCAGTCGGGTCTCGCAGGTCAACACAGGAAAATCAACCAAGCGCGAGGAGCCGTAAAAGTCACCGCGCGAGGCAACGCCGGTCACCGCGGGGGCTCGCACCGACATGCTGGCTTCCACACCATTGATGCGAATCTTCGGACATGCAGCATTTCCGGCGGCATCTGGCACCACAATGGCCCGTGCCACCATGCCGCCCGTGCTGTACAAGCTGGCGCCTGCTGAGGCCAACTGGGTCGTGAATGTCGCTGAGCCAATGCTGACACCGCTGGCGGCTGGGTTGGTGGACAACGTCGGGGCAGCGGGCGTCGAGCCTGATGCTGCCGTAATGCCAGTGATTTCGATCTTGCTGAACGGCGTCTCGTCCGCACCCACCTGGGTCCATACATACCGCACCGTACCGGCAGTGACGGCGGGCACCAGGGAGGCCTTGGTTTCAGCCTGCAGGTCGCGGCTGGCGGTGCGGCCAGCCGCTACAGCAGCGGCCAAGTCTTGCAGTACAACGGTGAAGTTTTTGGAATAGCCCTGCAGGATGCCTTTGACGACTGCGTCCGTTTCAGTGTTGAAGTTTGTCAGCACTTTAGCGCTATCAACGTTCAGGAAGTCTGCCAGCTTTTTTCGGGCGGCATCCATACCGGTGCCAGTGTCCATGTCGGCGCTGATAAGGGTCGTCGGGGCACTCAGTGTGGTGATACCAGTTGACCAGAGCGCGTTGTGATTACGCAAAACGAAGCGGGTGCCGACCGCTTTCCGGTCGGAGTAGTCGGCTTTTTCCGAAATAAACGCATCGGTACCGACATCGGCGACCAAGTCGGCGCCAGGGACGGCAGGAAGTGAAAATGAGCCGTCTTTGGCGCTGCGAGTATCAAATTCGCCAGCATCGCATTGACCGTTCTTGTTGGTGTCCATGCACACCCGTGCATTTTCGACATAGGAGCCGACAACCTGGCCCACCATTGGGGGGTAAGCGGTGTTGGAGTTGTTACACCCGGTGAGCAGGGTCGTGGTGATCACTGCGCTTGCGAGCACTACTGGCTTCGAAGCCACAAAAAATGAGGTTTTCATCTTGAACTTATGAAATAAGCATGACCCAAGAAGAGGCCGATGCCACAAAAAGACACCCGCCGACAATATCGACAAGGGATGACTTTTTTGTGAAATTTTCAAATCTCACTTGATTGATCAGAACTCCCTCGAACCGCCATGCGGCGCAGCAATTTGCCATTGCACTCAATCGAGGATTATTTTGGTAATAAGGCCGCAATCCTCCGGCAGCGACGATGGCAAGAGATTTCAATTCACGCTCAGGAACCGGCGTGGCCACCTCGCGGGAGGCATCGCGCAAGTGGATGCGGGGCCATCCGGTACCGGGACTCGCGAAGATGCAGGTACTCGCCAAATGGCTCGATCTTGACCTGCGTGCTATCGACGGCGGTGATGAAATCACACCAGTCCGCGAAGCACTCGCGGGAGATCCCGATGGGCCTGATTCATTGGATAGCGTGCCCGATGCCGTCTTGCGTAGGCGGCTGTCACAGTCGATCGAGGAAATCGACCGTCCAAGGGCGGAACTGATGTTGACCGCGCCTGCATAGCCGCTATCCGCCCGGACGCCCCGCCCCCCACGAACCCGGTGCGCACAACTGTGCGGCTGAGGGCCTGGTGTGGACCAGCCAGCATGCAATGAAATGGTGATGGATCGGCAGTGGTGGCGCGTCAGGGACTCGAACCCCGGACCTGCGGATTATGATTCCGTCGCTCTAACCAACTGAGCTAACGCGCCGCCGAAC
>RFVZ01000209.1 GCA_009922405.1 Betaproteobacteria bacterium | reverse complement strand
GGAGTTGCGGGCCAAGATGAACGGTGCAGTGGGCAATTACAACGCCCACCTGGTGGCATTTCCAGACTTAGATTGGGAGGCCTTCGCCCGTCAGGTGGTCGAAGAACGGCTGCAACTCGTTTTCAATCCTTATACGATCCAGATCGAACCCCACGATGACCTGGCTGAACTTTTTGACGCCATGGCTCGTCTCAATACGATCCTGATCGACCTCGATCGAGATTTGTGGGGCTATATCTCGCTGGGCTATTTTCGGCAGCGACTCCGGGCGGGCGAGGTGGGATCTTCAACGATGCCACACAAAGTCAATCCGATCGATTTCGAAAATTCAGAGGGCAACCTTGGAATCGCCAACAGCCTGCTGCGGCACTTTGCCGAAAAGCTGCCAGTGTCACGTTGGCAGCGTGATTTGACAGACTCGACCGTGCTTCGAAACATCGGAGTGGCGCTGGGGCATTCCCTTCTAGGGTGGGAGAATTTGCTGCGGGGCCTCGACAAGCTCGAGCTCGAACCGCATGCGTTGGCACGGGATCTCGACGGATGCTGGGAAATCCTTGCCGAACCGATTCAGACCGTTATGCGTCGTTATGGCGTAGAGAACCCATATGAACAATTGAAGGAACTCACGCGCGGTCGGGCAATCGACGGGCAGAGTCTGCGTGAGTTTGTCCAAAACCTTGAGATCCCCGAAGCTGCCAAAGAGCGATTGCAAAGGCTGACGCCGGGGACCTATACCGGCATGGCCGCGGAGTTGGCGCGACGGATTTGAACGCTGTGAAAAGCGATCGTTATGGGGTCCCAACGATACTTCTGCACTGGAGTATGGCCGTGCTGGTGGCGGGGGCCTGGTTTGTCGGCGATTGGATGACCGATTTGTCGTTTTCGCCTCTGAAGTTAAAAGTGTATTCGTGGCACAAATGGACCGGAGTACTGGTCTTCGCGTTGCTGATCGTTCGCGTTGGGGTTCGGATTGCGGCGCGGTTTAGTCCGCGTATCGCGACGCCGATCCAGTCGGACAACCGGCTTGCCCGGGGCGCCCACCTCCTTCTGTACCTTCTGCTCGCGTTCGTACCTCTGAGCGGTTGGTTTTTCAGCTCGGCCGCCGGTTTCACGACGGTCTGGTTTGGTCTCTGGGCCATCCCGGATCTCGTCCCCAAAGATGCGCAGTTAAAGGACCTGTTTCGTGCGGTGCATGACGTGTTGACATCTGTCTTGGCGGCACTCGTGGTGTTGCATCTGTTGGCTGCACTGAAGCATCATTTCATCGATCGGGATCGGGTTCTCGTGCGAATGGTGCCAGGCCTAAAGCCGCGAAAACCTCCAGATCACCCTGGCTGACCTCTATCCTAAGGATGCCCCTTGACTGATTGGAAGACTCACATTGCGAACGCAGCCGGCGTCGTCATGGTTTGTTTGACTCTACCCGCCGCCGCCGCCTCTATCGACCCGAATCGATCAAGTCTGACCGCAACTTTTCGGCAAATGAACGTGCCAGTGGAGGGCGCCTTCAAACGGATTTCGGGTGACGTGGTGTTCGATGTCGCGCGTCCTCAGGATGCTCGCGCCGCCCTCGACATTGACCTTGCAAGTTTTGATCTGGGCCCGGGTACCGAAGACTATGCGGTCGAGACGCGGCGCAAGGACTGGTTTGATACCACCCGATTTCCTCGGGCCACGTTTACGCTCGCTGGCGCTCGGGCGCTCGGTGGAGATCGGTTCGAGGCGCGTGGCAAATTGTCATTGAAGGGCCGGGTGCTTGATCTGGTTGCCAATGTGGTCCGACGTTCTGAATCGGGTGTTCAGGTGTTTGAGGGGCAACTGCCAATTCGGCGGCTCGCGTTCGGCATCGGTGAGGGCGAATGGCGAGACCCGAGCGTGGTGGCCGATGAGGTGGTCGTACGTTTTCGTCTGGTCTTGCCAGCAAGCGCAGCGGCCGTCGCCAAGTAGACTCCGGGTCGACTGGTGGCTCGCTGCTTCGTTTAAACCCGGGTTCAAACGCTCGTTCAAATTTTTAAAGTGGAGTTTTTTATGTTTCGTCGGATGCTTTTGTTAGGCACGGTTGCCGGTGCGGCCGCTCTTCCCCTCAGTGGTAAGGCTGAGATGGTCGCCTATACCGTCGAACCCACCCATACGGCTGCCACCTGGGCGATCCCTCATCTTGGGATTTCCATAATCCGTGGGCGTTTCGACAAAACGGCAGGAAAGATCAATCTGGATCAGATTGGTCGCGCCGGAACGGTCGAAATCACGATTGAGGCCGCTTCGGTCAACGCGGGTAACAAGAAGTTTGAGGATCATTTGCGGAGCAAAGATTTCTTTGACGCCGAGCAGTTTCCCAAGGTCACGTATCGGGGGCGACTCGGAAAGTTCGAAGGGGACACGCCAACCGAGGTCGAAGGCGAACTGACCTTATTGGGTCAGACCCGACCTGTGAACCTTAAGATCCTGAGTTTTAAGTGCCGGGCGCACCCGCTGCTCAAGCGCGAGGTTTGCGGCGCGGACGCAGCCACGACCATTGATCGCAGTCAGTTTGGGATGACTTCAAGCGTCGCGTTCACCAGCGCGCGAGTGGACCTGATGTTGCAGATCGAGGCGCTCAAGGATTAGTAATCAGGGTAACTCGGGTTGCCCGTCGTCGCGCTTTTTGATGGGCTTGATGAGGTCTTCGCGTTTGAGCCCCAACCACATGGCGACCGCCGCGGCGACGAAGACTGACGAGTAGATCCCGAACAGGATGCCAATCGTCAGGGCCAGCGCAAAATGAAACAGCGTTGGCCCGCCGAAGATCAACATGGAGACCACCATCATCTCCGTGCATCCATGGGTAATGATGGTGCGTGAAATCGTGCTGGTGATCGCGTGATCGATCACCTCGCGCGTGCTCATGCCGCGTTTACGCCGAAACGTCTCCCGAATTCGGTCAAAGATGACAACGGATTCATTGACGGAGTAACCGAGGACAGCCAAGACCGCGGCCAGAACCGTGAGTGAGAACTCCCAACCAAATGCTGCAAAAAAACCCAGGATGATCACCACGTCGTGAAGGTTGGCGACGATGGCGGCGACTGCAAACTTCCATTCGAAACGGATCGCCAGATAAATCACGATTCCGATGATGACGAACAGCAAGGCCAGCGCCCCGTCGGTCGCGAGTTCTTCACCAATCTGCGGACCTACAAATTCAACCCGGCGCAGTTCGGCCTGACTGGCGCCCGGAGTGGTTGAGTCCGCCTTGAGGGCGGCGAAGACCTGTTGGCTTTGTTCTGTGCTGCCGACGCCTGGTTTGACCGGTAGCCGGATCATGACATCGCGCGATGTCCCGAAATTTTGGACCTGAGGATCCTCGTACCCGAGTTTGGCGACGGTCGCGCGGACTCGCTCGATCTCGGCTGCCTGCGGGTAGGCGACCTCAAGAACCGTTCCACCCGTAAATTCGATCGACCAATGCAGGCCTCGGGTCGCCAGGAACCCGACCGCTGCTAAGAATGTCACCAGCGAGATGATGTTCAGCACCAGTGCGTGGCGCATGAACGGGATATCACGACGAATTCGGAAAAATTCCATACTGACTTATAGACGCGGTTCTAGATGCCGCTCAAGTCCCGGGCTTCCAGATCTGCCCGATCGACAGGGCGCCTACCTTGCGCTGACGACCGTACCAGAGGTTTACAAAGCCTCGCGAAACCAGGACGGCTGAAAAGATCGAGGTGAGGATTCCGAGGCAATGAACGACTGCGAAACCGCGCACAGGCCCGGAGCCGAAAACCAGAAGTGCCAGCCCCGCGATCAGGGTCGTGACGTTGGAATCGAGAATCGTAGCCCACGCGCGCTCATAACCGGTCACGATCGCAATTTGAGGGCTGGCGCCATTGCGAAGCTCTTCCCGTACGCGCTCGTTAATCAACACGTTGGCATCGATCGCCATGCCGAGTGTGAGGGCGATCGCTGCAATACCGGGCAGGGTGAGGGTGGCCTGCAACAGAGAGAGAAGAGCGATTAGAAGCAACAGGTTGGTCGCGAGCGCAAACGTGGAAAACACCCCAAAAAGCGCGTAATACACCATCATGAAGACCGCGATGGCCGCGAAGCCATAGAGGGTGGAGTGGAATCCTTTGGTGATGTTCTCGACGCCGAGGCTGGGGCCGATGGTTCGCTCTTCGACGATTTCCATCGGTGCGGCCAGTGCCCCTGCGCGCAGTAGTAGCGCAAGGTCGGTGGACGCTTGCGGGCT
>RFVZ01000208.1 GCA_009922405.1 Betaproteobacteria bacterium | reverse complement strand
CCCGAAGCCGGGGAGGGGTTGGTTCCGGCGGAGGTGGGCACATCGGGAGGACGACCTTGGGGATCGTATCCCTGGCCCGAAAGATCGTGGGCCTGGGCGAAGGCTTGTTGCGCGCGGTGGAGGCGGGCGAGTCGCACTATCGGGGGGTGGTGATCTGGTCGCCCGATGAACCTTTTTCTGCGGGTGCAGATCTTGAGTCCTCGATGCCAGCCTTCATGAAGGGTGGCCCCAAAGCGGTGGAAGGTGATATCAAGAAATTGCAGGACGTCATGCTCCGCATGCGCTATGCACAGGTTCCCGTGGTCGCTGCCGTTCACGGTATGGCGCTGGGCGGTGGGTGCGAGATCGCCTTGCATTGCGCCAAACGCGTCGTGGCGCTCGAGAGTTATATGGGGCTGGTAGAAGTGGGTGTCGGACTGATCCCGGGCGCGGGCGGTCTTGCGCATGGCGCGCGGCGGGCAGCGGAGTTGCAAGCGCAGGCGCCGGATGCTCCGTTATTCCACTTCTTACGACGACATTTTCAGGCCGCGGCAATGGCCACTGTTTCCAAGTCAGCACTCGAGGCGCGCGAACTCGGGTATCTGCTGCCGACCGACCCGATCGTCTTTCATGCCCGCGAACTACTGTTTGTAGCGATTCGACAGGTGCAGGCGATGGCTGATACGGGTTATCGGGCGCCCCGGCGGGCCCGATTCAAGGTGGCTGGACGTGAGGGCGCAGCCACTTTCAAGGCCAGCATTGTCAATCTGCGCGATGGCGGTTTCGCCAGTCCTCATGATGCGCATCTGGCCTTCACCATCGCCGAGGTGATGTGTGGGGGTGATGTCGACGCCGGCACCGAAGTCGACGAGGCCTGGATCATGGCGCTGGAGCGTCAGGCCTTCACGACGCTTCTTGCGCACCCGAAAACCCAGGAACGCATCATGGGACTGCTGCAGACCGGTAAGCCGGTGCGCAATTAAGGAAACCATCATGACCCGAACCTTACAAGACGCTTATATTGTGGCGGCCGCGCGCACGCCGATCGGTAAATCTCACCGCGGTGTGTTTCGCACGACACGCCCGGATGACTTGCTGGCTCACGCGATTCGCGCTGCCCTAGCTCAGGTGCCGGCACTCGACCCCGCCGCGATCGAAGATGCCATCATTGGTTGTGCGATTCCTGAAGCCCAGCAGGGCCTCAATATCGCGCGAATTGCTGCGTTGCTGGCCGGTCTGCCCGACACGGTGGGCGGTGTGACCGTCAATCGTTTTTGCGCCTCCGGACTGAGCGCCATTGCCATGGCGGCCGATCGGATTCGGATTGGCGAGGCCGATGTGATGCTCGCTGGGGGCACCGAATCGATGAGTCTGGTGCCGATGATGGGCAATGCGCCCTCATTCAACCCGGCCTTCTTCAAGTCCGATGAGCCTATCGGGATTGCTTACGGCATGGGCCTAACCGCCGAAAAGGTGGCCCAGCGCTGGAACGTTTCCCGTGAAGATCAGGATGCGTTTGCCCTCCAGAGCCATACGCGTGCATTGGCTGCACAGGCGGCCGGTGAGCCTCTCGGAATTGCCCCAATCGATGTGACCGAGCGCTCGGCGGATCTGGCCAACGGCACGGTCCATGTGCAATCACGCCGGGTCACCCAGGACGAAGGCGCACGGGCGGACACTTCCTTGGCCGCGCTCGCCAAACTGCGACCGGTGTTTGCTGCCAAGGGGTCGGTGACGGCTGGGAATAGCTCGCAGACCTCGGACGGTGCAGGTGCGCTGCTACTCGTATCTGAAACGATTCTGAAGCGCTTTAATTTGACGCCGCTCGCGCGCTTTGCCTCATTTGCCGTGCGCGGGGTGGCGCCCGAGGTCATGGGTATTGGCCCCAAGGAAGCGATTCCGATTGCGCTGCGCCACGCCGGTATTACCCAGGATCAACTCGAGCGGATTGAACTCAATGAAGCCTTCGCAGCGCAGGCCTTAGCGGTGATTCGTGAACTGGGTCTGGATCCGGAGCGGGTCAACCCAGTGGGCGGCGCGATTGCGTTGGGTCACCCCCTCGGTGCTACCGGCGCCATCCGAGCAGCGCAACTGATCCATGGCCTGAGCCATCATCAGCAGCGCTGGGGCATGGTCACCATGTGTGTGGGATCTGGAATGGGCGCGGCCGGGGTTTTCGAGCGGATCGACTGACGGGGGTGATGGCGCACTGAGGTGCGTAATCCGTCGCGCGATCTTATTGCGTCGGCATGCGTTTGCCGATCAGCACGATCGCGACGACTGCGAGTGCGAAGGCCACGGTTGAAGTCTTGAGGGGTTCGCCCAATACCGGGACGGCCATCAGCAGCGCTAAGAACGGCTGCACCAGCTGCACCTGGCTGACGCGCACTGTCCCGCCGATGGCAAGTCCCCGGTACCAGGCAAAAAATCCCAGCCACATTGAAAAAACCGACACATAGGCGAATCCGCCCCACGCTGACCACTCGACTGGGTGGCTCGGCCAGTTGAGCAAGGCGACCGGTAGCGTCAGGGGCAAGGACGTCACCAGCACCCAGCAGATCACCTGCTGAGCAGGCACCTCGGTGGAAATGCGAGCGCCCGCAACGTATCCCACGGAACTGCTGAGCATCGCCAGGCCCAGCCAGAGGTCGGCCCGACTCCAATGGCCACCACTTTCGAACCACGCAAAGGCGATGACCAGCGCACATCCGGCCAGTGCGCACAGCCAAAAGGCCGACGAGGGCCGCTGACGAAAAGTGAGTGCGGCCACCACAGCCGTACCCAAAGGCAGTATGCCGGTGACCACCGCAGCATGCATCGCCGGGACCTCGCGCAGGGCGAGTGAGAGAAACCAGGGAAACCCCACGACGGTTCCAATCGCAGAGACCGCAAGCGTTGGCCAGTGCTGGCGAGCTAAGGGTGCCGCTCGGCTGAGCCACAGCGTCGGCAAACTCAGGAGTCCCGCTACCATGGCGCGCCCGGCGGTGACGAAAATGGGACTCAGTTGGGGCGCATCCGTCGGACCGACCGCGAGTCGGGTCATCGGCAAGGTCATCGCGAAGATCAGGACCCCGATCAATCCCAGCCAAAGACCGCGGGTTTCGAGTGAGTGATCAGGGGGCATTGAGCGGGATCGGGCGCACTGCGGATTGGCCTTTTTCGGTACATTCGATGGGTTGAAATTCTTCTGAGAAAAACATGATTCAGGTCGAACTGCAAGATCGGGTGTTGAGCGTCCGATTTGATCGAGCTCAGCGCAAGAATGCCATTACGGCAGCCATGTACGAACAGTTGGCGGACGCCTTCGGCCGCGCACACTCGGAGGCCGAGGTTCGCGTGGTGCTGGTGCAGGGCAGTGACACCTGTTTCACCGCCGGTAATGACCTCGAAGACTTCGCGGCGCAGCGCCCGCGCTCCGAGGATATGCCGGTGTTGCGTTTTCTGCGGGCCATCTCGACCTGTCCAAAGCCCGTCGTTGCCGCAGTGGCGGGTCCGGCGATCGGCATTGGTACGACGATGCTTTTGCATTGCGATTTGATTGATGCGGCCGATACGGCGCGCTTCTCGATGCCATTCGTGCCCCTTGGGTTGTGCCCGGAGGCTGCATCGAGCCTGTTGCTGCCGCAGTCGCTGGGCTGGGCGCGCGCCGCGAGCCTCTTGCTCCTGGGTGAATCGATCGATGCGCAAACCGCGCTCGCGCAGGGTTTGGTGAATCGGGTCCTGCCAGCGTCAGAACTTTTGAGCGGGGCGCGGGATCGCGCACTGCGACTGGCCGCCCTGCCGGCGGCCGCCGTTCGCGAGACTAAACGACTGATGAAGCTTGGCCAGAGCGATTCGGTTCAGAGCCGTATGACCGAGGAATTCCGGTCGTTTGGTGAGCGGCTGAAGTCACCTGAGGCGCAGGAGGCGTTTGCCGCATTCGCCGCCAAACGCGCGCCCGATTTTTCCCGCTTTGATTGATTGAGGAGCGTCCGAGCGCCGGCTTGGGCCGCGATTGGGTGGCCCTGCTGGCCACCCTGACCCTCGGTCCGTGGCTGCTATCGCAAGGGCGGCGCGTCCGTCGGATGACGCCGGTTTTGCCGGAACCCCCGGGTCCCCGATCCGGGCGGGTTGAACTGCCGCCGCCGCTGTCCCCGTCGCCGCTTTACCCGCTGAATCACTTGGGTCAGACATTGGCGGGCTTGAGGGTTCTGATCACGGGCGATTCGGCCGCCGCCGGTGTGGGTGCGTCGCACCAAGATCAGGCGCTTGCCGGGCAATTGCCACCGCGTTTGGCGCAAGCATTCGCCTGCCCGATCGAGTGGTCGCTGGTCGCGCGCACTGGACTGACGGTTGAAAGCCTCTGTGGCTTGTTGGCGCAGCAAGACC
>RFVZ01000207.1 GCA_009922405.1 Betaproteobacteria bacterium | reverse complement strand
ATGCCCTTGACCATCTTGCCGGGAATCATCCAGTTGGCGAGATCGCCAGTCTGGCTAACCTGCATCGCCCCGAGGACTGCGAGGTTAATCTTGCCGCCGCGGATCATCGCAAACGAGTCTGCACTCGAAAAAATCGACGAACCCGGGATGGTCGTCACAGTCTGCTTACCCGCGTTGATCAGATCGGGGTCAACCTCGCCTTCGAGGGGAAATGGACCAATGCCCAACAGTCCATTTTCGGACTGAAGCCAGACGGTCATGCCGGCCGGAACATGGTTGGCCACAAGCGTCGGCAATCCAATGCCGAGGTTAACATAGTAGCCGTCGCGCAGTTCCAAAGCGGCCCGGGCCGCCATCTGATCACGGTTCCAAGACATTGAATTACTCCGGTATGCGTTACTTCGAATCAGGCCTGGCGCACAGTGCGCTGCTCAATCCTTTTCTCGGGGGTCGCGTTCACAATGATCCGGTGCACATAGATGCCCGGCAGGTGGATATGGTCCGGATCGAGTTCGCCGGTCGCGACAATCTGTTCAACCTCGACGATGGTGAACTTCCCGGCCATCGCGACGTTGGGGTTGAAATTGCGCGCCGTGCGGCGAAAAATCAGATTGCCCGCCTGGTCGGCGATGTAGGCCTTGACGAGCGAGACATCGGGCAGAAGTGATCGCTCCATCACGTATGGGATGCCGTCGAACTCTTTAATCTCTTTGCCCTCGGCCACTACGGTACCAACCCCAGTGCGGGTATAAAACGCGGGAATCCCTGCACCCCCGGCACGCAAGCGTTCGGCCAGTGTGCCTTGGGGTGTAAATTCAAGTTCGAGTTCGCCAGCGAGGTACTGCCGCTCGAACTCTTTATTCTCGCCAACGTAACTGGCAATCATCTTGCGGATCTGGCGAGTAGCCAGAAGTTGCCCGAGCCCGAATCCATCAACTCCGGCGTTGTTGGAGATACAGGTCAGGTTTTGAACTCCAGAATCCCGAACGGCGGCGATCAGGGCCTCCGGAATGCCACAAAGGCCGAATCCACCGACCGCGATCATATGGCCGTCGTGCAAAACTCCCTTAATGGCATCTGCGGCTGAAGCGAAAAGCTTGCTCATGGGTTCCTTCGTTCAGGTTGACTGAACGCGTAGTTTGCCACGGCCAGAATGAGCGGATGGCCGATCAGCTTGCGAAAATCGATCCAGTTGCGCCTCCGAGAATCCAGCCGCCAGGCGCGCCGTGCGATTGACAGGTGGCTTTGGCCAGGGCGCGTTAAATTTCTCCATCAACGCGTCGAACGTAGCCTCGGGCGCCAGCCCGTCCTGGGCGCACAACCACTCGAACCACTGACGTCCGATCCGTACATGCCCAATTTCATCATTCAAAATTCGATCAAGAATCATTAGCGCGTCTTCGATGGCGGCCACCGCACTGAGGTCCCGCGCGTTACGCATGTCCGCAGCGTTGCGCCGCAATCGCTCCTGAATCATCGGCGTCGCATCGAGGCCACGCGCCTCCAATACGGATGGCACCAAGGCCATGCGGGCGATCGGATCGTGAGCGGTGCGCGCTGCCATCTGCCAGAGCCCGTCATGCGCATCGCAATCACCATACGAGGCGCCCTGCCGAGCTAGCCATTCACAGACGAGTAAAAAGTGCTGAGCTTCCTCGTCGGCCACCAACATCCAGTCGGCGTAGTAAGCCTGCGGCATCCCATCGAAACGCCAAATGGCATCCAGCGCCAGGTCAATCGCGTTGAACTCGATATGGGCAATCGCATGCATCAATGCGATCCGACCAGCCGCCGAATTGGCGGGCCGATTCGGGACACTGCCTGCGGCGACCAGTCGGGGACGCACGGGGCGACCGGGGGTCGCAAGATCCGTAGTGTTCTGCGGGGGATTGCCCGAGCTCCGGCTCAAGGTTTGGCTCAGGGGTTGGCTCAAAGTCAGACTCAAGCTCAGACGCCCTTTAACCCAGTCGCTTTGGAGCGTACGCGCAGCCGACGCCTTCTCGACTGGGTCGGCACACAGCCACGCTTGCAAGGCAAGCGCGCGCGCCTCTGGATCGACTTGGGGCATCATTGGCGCATTATGCGGCCCCATGACTGATTGCCTTCAACGCTTCCTGATCCGCCCCGCAGCCGTGCGCGGTGAGGTCGTTTCACTGTCTGCCGCTTGGCGCGAGGTGGTTGATCGACACGTGCTGCCCGCAGCGGTCCGAGATCGCCTGGGCGAACTGGTGGCGGCGGCCCTTTTGCTCTCGGCAACCATCAAGTTTGACGGCACCCTGATCCTGCAAATCCATGGCGATGGGCCGGTTGCTCTGTACGTGGTCGAATGCCCGCCGGATGGCAGCTTCCGCGCGACGGTTCGGATGCGCGATGGGGTCGACCCTGAGATGCCGATTGCGCCGGAGACGCCGCTTTCGGCACTGGTCAATGCCAATGGTGGCGGCCGCTTTGCGGTCACACTCGAGCCCCGCGAACGTGGCCAGCCGGTAACTCAGGGCATTGTCCCTTTCGAGGGCGAAACAGTCGCCCAAGTGCTTGAGAGTTACATGGCCCGATCAGAGCAGATTCCGACCCGTCTCTGGTTGGCTGCCAATGCAACTCGGGCTGGCGGGGTGTTAATTCAGCGTTTGCCCACGCAAGGTGGTTTGCCTGTCGAGGATACCGATGGTTGGCCCCGGATACAGCACCTGGGCGACACGATCACGGCGGCCGAACTCTGCTCTGTCACACCACAAGAAATCCTGCACCGTCTGTTTTGGCAAGAATCGAAAGAAGAAGGGGAGCCGCGCCCGCTGCACTTTGCCTGTCGTTGCTCACGCGAGCGGGTCGGTGGAATGCTGAAAATGCTGGGCGAAACGGAAGTCGAATCGATCCTTACCGAACGGGAAAACGTCGAGGTTCGTTGTGATTTTTGCAATCAGGCCTATACCTTCGATGCCGTCGACTGTGCACAGCTCTTTCTGGGCCCGGAGGCCGTATCAAGTGATGTCATGACCGATCCGAAGGTTCGGCACTGAAACAGGGTTGAGCCCCGCAGGCGCTTGCCCTGGAGCGCCCAGCTACTCAGTTAACGCGCAGGTTTTGGGTCGATTTGAACGAACACTTCGTCGGGCCGCACCATGCCCAAGTCGTATCGGGCACGCTCTTCAACCGCCTGCTGCCCCTTGACAAGATCACGCACCTCGCCCTCGAGTTGCTCATTACGCTCACGCAGCGCTGCGTTGACCGACTGCTGCTGCTCAACCTGGTGTTCGAGTTCTCGCACTTTGAGCATGCCGCCACGTCCCCACCACAACGGGTACTGCACCGCGAGGAGCAGACCGAGTAGGAGGAGCGTAATCCAGCGCATGGCGTCCGGGCGGGTATGGGGTCAACGCAGATTATAGAAAGCATCGCGCCCCGGATAGGTGGCGACATCGCCTAAATCTTCCTCGATCCGAAGCAGTTGGTTGTACTTGGCCATCCGGTCACTGCGCGAGGTCGAACCGGTCTTGATCTGCATGGCATTGGTGGCTACGGCGATGTCAGCGATCGTGGTGTCTTCGGTTTCACCCGAACGATGCGAGATGACGGCCGTGTAGTTATTGCGCTTAGCAAGTTCAATTGCTGCGAAGGTTTCAGTCAGCGTCCCGATCTGATTGATCTTGATCAGAATCGAATTCGCCACCCCCTGATCGATACCCTGACGCAATATCTTCGTATTGGTCACGAACAGGTCGTCCCCGACGAGCTGAATCCGGTCACCCAATGCATCGGTCAGCCCACGCCACCCAGTCCAGTCGTTCTCGGCCATGCCGTCTTCGATCGACACGATTGGATAGCGATCACACCAGGTCGCCAGCAAATCGGTGAACTGGGACGCTGACAGTGCCAGGCCTTCACCGGCCAGGTGGTACTGCCCGTCACGATAAAACTCACTAGCAGCGCAGTCCAGACCCAGAGCAATCTGTCCACCGGGTTCGTAACCGGCCCGTTCGATAGCCTCCAGAACCAACCGGATCGCACTCTCGTGGCTGTCCAGATTGGGCGCGAATCCGCCCTCATCGCCCACGGCGGTCGACATGTGGCGATCATGCAAAATTTTCTTCAGGGCGTGGAAGGTCTCCGCGCTCCAGCGCAGAGCTTCCCGGAAGCTGGGCGCCCCGACCGGAATGATCATCAGTTCTTGCAGATCGAGATTGTTGTTGGCATGCGCGCCCCCGTTGATGACATTCACCATGGGCACGGGCATCGCCATCGCAGCCGAACCACCGAGGTAACGGTACAGAGGCAGGCCTGATTCTTCGGCTGCCGCTCTGGCCACCGCCATGGACACCGCGAGGGTGGCGTTGGCGCCCAGCCGGCTCTTGTTATCGGTACCGTCAAGGTCGATCAGGATGCGATCGATGTAAGCCTGCTCGGTCGCATCAAGGCCCATCATGGCCTCGCTGATCTCGGTATT
>RFVZ01000206.1 GCA_009922405.1 Betaproteobacteria bacterium | reverse complement strand
ACCGCGAACAAGCCATTCGGGGCGTGGCTGGTTTCACGTCGGTGGGGCTCGCACGAGACCATCGGGCCGTCGAGAACCTGCGCGACCGTGGCGTGATTCGTCGGGCCGAAGACCTTGGTATCGATCAACGGCAGGCGACCCGCAGTTTGTTGGCGGCGCGCAATATGCGCGATCTGGTTCGGGCCTCGGGAGGACTGTACGATCCGCCCAAGCGTTTCCGCAACTGGTAAGTCACCCATAGCAGTCGGAGCTCTCATGGAAACCCTGGAATTTGCGCTGGAGGGAAAGCGGCAGGCACCCGAATTCGAGGCGGTCCTGGTCGGCGTCGTGGGTTCGGGCAACCTTGAAGTGCTGGTCGAGAACGGTCCCGACCCGGCACGCTGTACCTATTCGATCCACACCTCGGCAGTCGGCTTTGGCACGATTTGGGCTGCCGTGATTCAAAGCTTTCAGGCCCGGCACCAGCTGGGCGGTGTTGCTGTTTCTATTAACGACATGGGCGCTACTCCGGCGGTCGTGAGCCTGCGCCTCGACCAGGCAGCGGCGTCCATTCCCCGCATCGTCGGGCTCGGCTCGTGACCCGGTCGCATACATGAATCCACACTTGAGTTTTGCCGAACTGAATGCGCGCGAGCGCGTCACGCAGTTACTCGATCCAGATTCGTTTTGCGAAATCTTGGGGCCTGCCGCGCGCACCGTCAGCCCGCACCTGGCGTTGCTCGGCGTGCCCTACGCTTTTGATGATGGTGTGGTCATTGGTAGCGGTCTGCTGCAGGGCCACCCGGTACTGATCGCCGCTCAGGAGGGACGGTTCATGGGCGGTGGCGTCGGCGAGGTCCATGGGGCCAAGCTGGTGGGGATACTGCAGCGTGCCTTGCAGGTTCGCCCGGCAGCCGTTCTTGTGCTGGCGGAGTCCGGCGGGGTGCGTCTGCACGAGGCCAATGCGGGTTTGATTGCGGTCTCCGAAGTCATGCGAGCGGTCCTGGATGTTCGCGCAGCTGGCATCCCAGTCGTGATGCTGATTGGCGGCGCAAATGGGTGTTTTGGAGGTATGGGCCTAATCGCCCGATGCGCCGATCATGTGGTGATGAGCGATCAGGCCCGGATGTCAATGTCCGGCCCGGAGGTGATCGAGTCCTCTCATGGCGTAGAGGAGTTCGACTCGCGTGATCGCGCGTTGGTGTGGCGCACCACCGGTGGCAAGCACCGCTTTCTGATGGGCGACTGCGATTGGTTGGTCGAAGACGACCTCGAAGCATTTCGGGGCTTGGCGATCGAGTTGCTCGGACAGAGCAAGGTCCTGACCCTGCAGAGCTTGCTTGAAGAGCAGCAGATGCTCACCGATCGAATCGTCGAAGTCGGTGAATGCGATGAGGCCATTGAGATCTGGCGCCGCCTCGGGGTGCAATCTCCTGATCAGGTGGCGGGCATGGATGTCGAACAACTTCGAGTGTTGATGGCCTCACGAGCGGAGGCGAACTCATGAACTGGCAGGCTTTATCCCTCGCCCTATTTGGTGAATCACATGCCATCACGCGTACCGGGGATGTGATCTACGGGACCGCGCAGCTGGGGCCTGCGTTGACCATCGCAGTCGTGGGGACCGCGGACCATGCGGCGATCGGTGTCGAAACGGCACTGGCGCAAGCCCGGTTTGTTCTGGACACGGTGGCCAGCCATCCGGGACGGCCGATTTTGTTGTTAGTCGATACGCAAGGCCAGCGCTTGCGTCGCCGCGATGAACTGTTGGGTCTCAATCGCTATATGGCGCATTTGGGGTGTTGTGTCGATCTTGCTCGCCGCAGCGGCCATCGCATTGTTGGTCTGGTGTACGACCAGGCCTTGTCCGGAGGGTTTATCACTTCGGGTTTAATGGCAGACGCCTGCTATGCGGTGCCTGAGGCCGAGATCCGCGTGATGCGCATCCCGGCGATGAGCCGGGTCACCAAGATCAGCGAAGATCTGTTGCAGGCCTTGTCATTGACGAACCCCGTTTTTGCGCCGGGGGTCGCTAACTACGTGGCGATGGGTGGCATTCAGGCGTTGTGGAGTGGAGACCTGAAGCAGGGCCTTCTCGATGCATTGGCCGCGCCGAATACCGTCGACACTCGAGCGACCTTAGGGGCAGAACGCGGTGGCCGAGCGCTTGCCGCTTCCGTTATTCAGCAGGTTCTGGCGGCTTAGTCCACCGGCATAGTCCCGCGACGTTCGCTGAGCTATGAATGCCCTTCAGCGTAACGCCTTGGTGTGGTTAACGGCCCCTGGCTGGGGTCGGGTACTTGCGAATGACTGGGATGCGCAGGCGCTCGGTATTCTTCGACACTGGGCGTTGATGGCTCTGCCGCTGGTCGTTTGCCGGCAACGTGTCGAGAATTTCCCCCCCACGATCAGCCTCGGACTTCCAGCCCCATCCGTTTGGGATCGGCGCAAACTTGCGCTCGAGGTGAAGCCCGTTGAAGTGGACCGCGTTGGACGGTTTCCAAGTTTTGAACAACTCGAACAATTTGAACAATTGGGCTCATGCGAGGCCTTCACCGTGGCGATCCACGAAATCCGCTCCAATGCCCCGGGGTTTGAAGGATCGATTCAGGTCTATGGTTCGTTCGGATGGGAGACCTTAACGGGCATGAGTTATGTGCGCCTCAGCTCGGATTTGGATTTGCGTGTTGAGGTGCCTGATCACGAAATGGCCGCAGCGGTCTCTCGGGCATTGAATGCGCTGCAACTGCCAATGCGGGTGGATGGTGAACTCGCGTTCCCCGACGGGAGTGCGATCGCCTGGCGTGAATACCTCCAGTGGGTCGAAGGTAAAGTGGATCGCATGCTGGTCAAAAGTCGAACCTCAATCGGTTTCATCGAATGAAGGTCGAGTCCGAACGCCAGGGCGTTCAGGCATCTTTAGTTCAAATTTCTCGGGGCGCTGTGCGGGCGCTACATGCCGAGCTAGCACTCGAACCCAAGCCAGGCCTGGTCTCCTATCGAGACAATGGGAGCCATGCCGATATGAATGCTCGCACGCTCTTTAAGAGCTTGTTTGCGCTACGGGGTTTTTTTGGAAAGGTTGCCCGCGCGGGCTCGGAGGCTCGTCCCTTTGCAGAATTGCAGTCGCTCGGATTGCATGCAGAGGCCCGAATGCTGAAGTCGACTGGCGGAATCAACACCCATCGGGGAGCGATTTTCTCGCTGGGTCTGCTCTGCGCCGCAGGGGGATTGTTGGCCGCCCGACGATCAAGCTTTGACGCAGGGCATTTGCGCAGGGCGCTTCTTGAACAGTGGGGCGAGTCCTTGCGATCACGAGCGGCGCAGGCCCGTCGAGCGAGCGCTTTAGGCACTGGGCAACCAAGCAATGGGCAACGCGTTGCCCAGCGGTTCCAACTCCGAAGCGCCCATGAGGAGGCCGCGCAAGGGTTTCCAACGCTCTTTGGGGTGACCGTGCCTGCATTGCAAGACGCGATTGCACTCGGTGTGTCACCGCGTGCGGCGAGAGTGCACTGCCTTTTCGCCACCATGGCAGCGTTGGACGATACCAACGTGGCGCATCGTGGTGGACTTGAAGCGATCGATTTTGTAAAGGGACGAGCGACTAACTTTATCGAATCGGGTAGTGTTTGGCAGCCTGATTGGTTGAGTCAGGCGCGGCATATTCATGCCGAGTTTGTTGAACGGCGACTGTCTCCGGGTGGCGCTGCAGATATGCTTGCATGCGCCAGTTGGGTGCACGACATGGAAGGGTTATCGGGTCAAGATTTCGCCCCGCCACTGAAGACCCCTTCCCATTTGTGAGTTACGCATTAATTTTTGCCGGGCAAGGCAACCAGCATCCGCAAATGATGCCGTGGCTGCACTTGGCCCTAAACCCATCGGTCGCCCTTCTCGAACTGGAGCGCGTGGTGGGTGCCGCCTGGCGTACGACGCTTGCAAATCAAGCGCTGCGCAGCAAAGGAGGTTTTGCCCAGCCATTGGTGGTTGGTACCGCACTGGCAGCCTGGGCCGTGCTCAAACCCCTCCTGCCGCGCCCGCCGACTTTGGTCGCGGGTTATAGCGTTGGAGAGTTGGCGGCTTTTTCTAGTGCTGGCGTGATTTCAGTCGAGACAGCGATGGGTCTTGCCACGATTCGGGCCGACTGGATGAATCGCTCTGTTGAACTGCAGGAAAGCGGCCTTATCTCGATTTCGGGTTTGGCAGTTCGTTCTGTTCTAGCGCAATTCCCGAGGCTCAACTGCGCAATCCTGATCGACTACGACCACGCTATTTTTGGAGCCTTGAGCAGTGACCTCGATCAGGTCCAAACTGAATTGGCGGGCACAAGTGCGATTTGTAAAAGGCTCGCAATCGATGTGGCATCGCACACGCCTTTGATGTTTTCTGCATCTGAGGGGTTTTCTGAAGTGCTCGCAGAGGTGACTTTTCAGCCGCCAGAATTCCCGATTGTCCTGAATTATCGTGCGACGGTCGGACGTCGAGTCGGTG
>RFVZ01000205.1 GCA_009922405.1 Betaproteobacteria bacterium | reverse complement strand
GGCTTGATCATGCTGATGGGTATCGCGACCAAGAATTCAATCTTGTTGGTGGAGTACGCCATTGAGGCCCGCCGAGGCAATGACGGTCAGGACGGCCGGCCGATCGTTGCTGGTATGAGCCGTTTCGATGCGTTGATGGACGCTTGCCACAAGCGCGCGCGGCCGATCGTGATGACCACGATCGCGATGGGCGCTGGGATGGTGCCGATTGCATTTGGTTGGGGCAGCGCCGACGCGAGTTTCCGCTCACCGATGGCGATCGCCGTGATCGGTGGCCTGATTACCAGTACCCTGCTGAGCCTTCTGGTCGTTCCGGTGGTCTATGCGTTCCTGGACGACGTGGGTGAGTTCACGTCGCGGCTGCTGCGGCGCGTGCGTTCATAAGGTTTAGCGGGCGCTGCAAGAGGATGTCTTGTCGGTCTCTGCCCGCTCTTGTCAACAACATCCGGCTAAGCTAAACTTGTCCTATAAACGGTACAAGTAAAGGCTCGGTTTTGATGCGAGTGATCAGTTTTTCTGAAGCCAGGGGCAGTCTCAAGGGCGTGATCGATCAGGTCATCGCTGATGCCGACTACACGATCATCGCGCGGCGAGATGCGCCTGATGCAGTGGTCATGTCACTGGACACATTTAATGGGCTGATGGAAACGGTGCACCTACTGAAGTCCCCTGCCAATGCGGCTCATTTGGCACGCTCGCTGGAGCAGTATCGTCAAGGTGAGGTTTTGAACCAAGACCTCGTCGATGCCGAGTGAGGCCACCCCACTTAGGCTGTCGTGGTCCTTGGCCGCGCGGGAGGACTATAACTACTGGCAGGGTCAGGACAAGAAGACCTTAAGGCGCATTAACGCTGTGATCCGGGATACGTTGCGACATCCGTTTGATGGCATTGGCAAGCCCGAACCTTTAAAGGAAAACCTTTCAGGATTTTGGTCGCGTCGCATCGATGATGCGCATCGCTTGGTTTACTGCGTGGATGGCGAGTCGCTCGTCGTTATTGCTTGTCGGTACCACTACCAGTGACATTTCGGGGGCTACTTTAGCGCAACCGAAAAGCCCCGCTGAACCGCTGGTCGTGCCATCATCGATTCATACCAACGCCTGACATTGGGGAAGTCGCTGAGATCGACCTGATGGCGTTGATGACGCCAGGCCCAACCCAGAATCGCGAAGTCTGCGATCGAAAGTTCATCGGCAAAAAACGCGTGGTCGGCCAGACGATCGTTCATGACCCGGTAAAGGCGACGCGTTTCGGCCATAAACCGCTGCAGTCCGTAGCGCTTGTCTTCTTCGCTGGTGAGGCCGATGAAGTGATGCACCTGGCCCGGCATCGGACCAAAGCCGCCCATCTGAAACATCAACCATTCCATCATCGCGACCCGACGCGCTGGATCGCGGGGTATGAATTGCCCGGACTTTTCGGCCAGATACAACAGGATCGCACCGGATTCGAAGACGCTGATGGGAGCGCTATTCGGGCCATCGGGATCGATGATCGCCGGGATTTTGTTGTTCGGGCTGATGCGCAGGAATTCGGGTTTGAACTGATCGTCCTGGGTGATATTGACCACCTTGACCGTGTAATCCAGGCCCATTTCTTCCAGCGCGACCGAGATCTTTCGGCCGTTGGGGGTGTCAAATGCGAAAAGCTGAATGGTCATGGCATGCGCTACCTGATGAGGCTCTGATCAATAGCCTGCGGCATGGCCGTCGCGGCGCGAATCACTTGCGGCCACATAACCGTCCTCAAGATCATCAGAACATTTCCAGATGAACTGGCCGCTGCCGTAATCCATGTAGGTGTCCGCGATTGGCTCAAATCGGTGGCCCCGGGCCTTGAGCCCCTCCTGCAGGTCGTGATGCATGGTGTATTCAAAGTCCACAGCGAGGCCGGTGCTGACTTTCCAGCGTGGTGCGTCGCAGGCCGCCTGCGGCTGCTGCCGATACGTCAGCATGCGAACCAAAGTCTGCAAATGACCCTGCGGTTGGAGGTTGCCCCCCATCACGCCAAAACTCATTTGCGGGCGCATCTGACCGTCAACGGTTTTCGTGAGGAAACCAGGAATGATGGTGTGAAATGGTCGTTTACCGCCAGCGACCACATTCGGATGTTGGCTGTCGGTCGTGAAGCCGTAACCGCGGTTTTGCAGGCTGACACCGGTGCCCGGAACCACAACGCCGCTGCCAAATCCCATGTAATTGGACTGAATTAGGCTGATCATCATGCCGCTTTCGTCGGCGGCGCTGAGATAGATCGTGCCCCCGCCAGGTGGGGTGCCATGCTGAAAATCGCAGCAGATCGGCCGCGCTCACCTGAGTCATTGAACGCGCATCGGCAACCCAGCGATAGGTATCGGCAAAGGCGAGCTTCATGGCTTCGATTTGCAGATGCTGCGACTCGATACTGTCCGGCGCGTACTGCGCGAGATTGAGTTTGTCGAGCATGCCGAGCGCCATCAGGGCCGCGATCCCTTGTCCGTTGGGTGGGATTTCGTGGACGGTGTAGCCGCCATAGTCCTTGTGAATCGGGGTGACCCACTCGGGGTGGTATCCGGCCAGATCGGCTGCCGTCATGCTGCCGCCATTGGCGTGCGAATGCGCCGCGAGCATCGAGGCGACTTCACCGCGGTAGAACGATTCACCGTGAGAGGCCGCAATTTTGCGCAAGGTGGCTCCGGCCTCGGCGAATGTGAAGCGTTCGCCAGGCGTCGGGGCCCGTCCAAAGGGCATGAAGGCCTGAGCGAACCCGGGCATCGATTGCAGGGCGGGAATCTGCCGGGCCCATTTGTCAGCCACGATCACCCCGAGGCCATGTCCGCGTTCGGCGAGTTCGATCGCTGGTTCGAGGAGGTCACCGAAGGGCAGGCGACCGAATTTTTTTGAAAGGGCGGACCAGCCCGATACCGCGCCCGGCACCGTCACCGCGTCCCACCCGCGCATTGGAATTTTGCCGTTGGCGTACTTCTGGAAATAATCAGGATTCCAGGCGGCAGGTGCCACTCCGGACGCATTGAGTCCCAGCAACTGATGCCCGTCCCAGACGATGGCAAAGAGATCGCTACCCAGTCCATTCGAGACTGGCTCGACGATGGTGAGCGCGGCAGCCGTTGCGATCGCGGCATCGACGGCGTTGCCGCCTTTGAGCAGCATGCGGACCCCCGCCTGTGAAGCGAGGGCCTGGGAGGTCGAGACGACATTGCGCGCCATCAGGGGCGTACGAATTGTCGGGTAGGGGTTGTGCCAATCAAAATTCATGGGAAGAACAGTTCTATTGTGGAGTTTGAGTTATTGACCCTTGAAGTCACCCGCGAGCGCCTTCACAAAGGCTTGCTGGTTGACCAACTTTCGCCAGGCCGCTAGCGCCTTTTCTGGCGTGACCTGTGTAATCGCATCGTCTACCGACTGATCGATTAAGAACGTTCGTCCCAGATAGGCGTTGGTGGCTAGGGTCGCGGCCAGACTGGTGTCCTGCGCCCGTGCCAGGCGGCGGAAATTCAGGATGCCCTCGCGCGCTTCCTTCACCTCAGTGGCCGTGAAACCGTCCCTGACGACCCGCGCGAGTTCTTCCTCAAACGCACGTTCGACACGGGCGCGGTTACTGGGCGCAAAGATCGCGCTGGCATTGAAGATTGAGGCCGCTTCGAAGGGATTGAAGGCGACCTGGGTACGGACGTCGTAGCTCAAGCCCTCGGTTTCACGAATCCGAGTCCATAGGCGCGAATTACCGGCACCTCCGACAATGAAATTGGCTACCAGCAGCGCGGCCTGCTCAGGGTCAAGTTCGCGGATAGGCAATGGCTGGCGCATTGCGATGACGGCATTCTGCTTGTCCGGGGTTTCGAGGACCTCACGCATCGGCGTCAGGGCCACCAATGGACGAGGCGCTCGCTCGAACGGGGTCTTGGAGACCCAATCCCCAAATGATCGCTTTAATGCGGCATTAACTGTCTGTTCGTCGATTGCACCGACCGCCGCGAACTGGGCGTGCGATGCCCCGAGGAACTGACGATGGACGTCACGGATCTGCTCGATGTTGACCGCTTTGAGGTCAGCGACAAGCTCGTCAAAGGTCCGGGCTGCGCGCAAGTCTCCAGCGGGGTAGGGGTTGCCATAGCGCTCCAGAATGTTCGATACAAGTGCCTGCGGCTCCTTGCGGGATTGTTCAATCCCGGAGAGGGCTTGCTGACGGACCTCTTCAAGTGCGTTTTCCGGCAACAAAGGATTGCGTAAGAGGTCGGCAACGAGCTCGATCGTCCCAACAAAGTTCTCGCGGGTGGATTGGATACTGACGCTGATCGATTGCGTGTCGCCCCGAATACTGATCGTGCTCTTAAGGGCGGTCTGACGGTCCTGAACCTGTTGACGCGACAGGCTGGTCGTTCCTTTGTCGAGCAGGGCTGGCAATAAGGTCGCCGCCGTGCGCTTTCCCATCAAGCTCTGTACGGTTCCGAATCTCAGAACAAATTGAGCGTCGACAATATCGCCT
>RFVZ01000204.1 GCA_009922405.1 Betaproteobacteria bacterium | reverse complement strand
GCGAAGCTTGTAATCCAGATTGACCAGCGGCTCATCGAGCAACATCAGAGACGCCGATTTGGCCAGTGCGCGGGCCAGTGCAACCCGTTGCTGCTGCCCGCCGGACAGTTCGGCTGGGTAACGGTCCAAAAAAGACTCAATCTGAAGTCGTTGCGCGACATCCCTGACTCGCTGCGAAATCGCCGGTACGTCCAAGCGCCCGCTCAACTTGAGCGGCGACGCAATATTTTGCGCCACCGTCAACGAGGGATAGTTAATGAATTGCTGGTACACCATGGCGACGTCGCGGGATCGAACCGGCATGCCCGTGACGTCCTGGCCATCGACCCAAATCTTGCCCCTGCTCGGGATATCGAGTCCCGCCAGCAGGCGCAGCAACGAGGTCTTGCCGGCGCGAGTCGCTCCCAGCAGCACCGTCAGTGACCCTGGCTCAAGATGAAGGTCAAGCGGATAGAGGTGCGTCTCCAATCCTTCCTGCCGACTGACCTGGTCCAGTCTTAGTTGCATAGCAAATGATTCATGTTCGTGGAACCGTACGCTGATTTTCAGCGTCCCACCATTGTGAGAGTCGCGCAGCGGCCCCCGGCGGCAAATGAAGCCCCAGTTTGCTGCGTCGCCACAAAACGTCCTCAAGGGTCAGCGCCCACTCGCGATTGCGCAAGTAACGGAGTTCGGCCTCAAAAATGCCGGGCGCAAGCTCCTCCCCTAATGGGCGGCCACGCGCGAGAAATTCTTCGACCAATGCGCCATAAGAACGGACCCAGCGCCTGATGAGGCCCGCCGAAAGCTCTGGGAATTCGGCCACCAGCGCTGCCACAAATTGCTCAAAGCCCTGATCTGGACGATCGGTTATCGAGACCCACTTCGAAAAATCGCCACCGGGCAACGCTGCCCCGGAAGTCCAGTCAGGCCGGTTCACCCCGAGTTGGTCACAGATCAAGCGTGCCGCTTCTTCTGCAAGCTTGCGGTAGGTTGTAATCTTGCCGCCCCAGACGGTGAGGAGTGCAGGTCCGTTGGTGTCCATTTCAAGTTGGTAGTCCCTGGTCACGGAAGAGGCATCGCTGGCCTCATCCTCAAGCAGGGGACGAACGCCCGAGTAACTCCAGATCACATCGGCTGGCACAATCTGCGCCTCGAAATACCGGTTCACCTGATTACAAAGATATTGAATCTCGTCAGGATCGATCTGAACGGGTGCCGTCAGCGTCTTTATTTCGACGTCCGTTGTGCCAATGAGCGTGAAGTCGTGCTCATAGGGAATCACGAAAATTACGCGCCGATCAGGCGCCTGCAATAGATACGCGTCGTCATGGTCAAACAGACGCGGGACGACAATGTGACTGCCTTTCACGAGACGCAAAGTTTTTGAACCGCTGACACCCGCGTTCTGATGCAGAAATTCTGCGGCCCAGGGGCCTGCCGCATTGACCAGCAACCGCGTGCGCACCGTTGAAACTTGTGAAGTCGTCGCGGACACAAGATCGACTGACCAAGCCCCCGCTTCGCGTCGCGCCTGCACACATTTGGCGCGGGTCATAATCTGCGCCCCGCGATTGCGCGCATCGATCGAGTTCAACACGACCAATCGTGCGTCATCGACCCACCCGTCGGAGTACACGAAGGCCCGGTGCAGAAATGATTTCAGCGGGATCCCGGCCGGGTGCCGTCGCAAGTCAATGGTTTCAGAGCCGGATAGCCACTCTCGTCGCGCCAGATGATCATAGAGAAACAAGCCCGCGCGAATCATCCAGAATGGGCGCATCGAGGGTTCATGCGGCATTACAAATCGCATCGGCCACATGATGTGCGGAGCAACCCGCAACAAAACCTCACGCTCAGCCAGGGCCTTGCGGACTAAAGCAAATTCGCGGTGCTCAAGGTAGCGCAACCCCCCGTGAATCAGTTTCGTCGACGACGACGACGTATGGGCGGCAAGATCATCCTTTTCTGCGAGCACGACCGAAAGGCCACGCCCGGACAAATCTCGGGCGATCCCGGCGCCATTGATTCCTCCGCCGACAACGAGTACGTCACAAGACAAGTGAGCTGAAGACAATTCGTTTTTCTTCGAATTTGATCGATATCAATCGTTACTGCTCGTTCTACCCCTTGCCACTCGAGGATGCAACCCCAGAGAATCCCGATGTTGGACGAGGCTGACTTGGACTAATGTTTGCGCTGAACTGAGCACTGTCAATGTCTTCACGCCCCTAACACCTGCCCCTGCCTGTCGTGTCGGTCCACCCAGATTTGCCAGGTACTACCAGCGCCCGCGCTCTTAATCCGCGGCAGGCGGGCATTCTTGAGATCGTTCGGTCAAATGGAACCGTTCGGGTCGAGGATCTGGCGCGACGGTTTGATGTTGCTGTTCAGACCGTTCGACGCGATCTGACCCGACTGGCCGAGGATGGACTTTTGAGCAGATACCACGGCGGGGTCCAGCGAACAAATTCGACAACTGAAAACATCGCCTATCGGCAACGTCAGGCGCTTCATCGCGACGCCAAAAAGCGCATCGCAAAAGCCGTCGCACAGGCTGTACCGAACGGGTGTTCGCTGAGCCTAAACATTGGAACGACCATCGAAGCCATCGCGGCAGAACTACTTCAGCATCGCAACCTGCGCGTCATCACCAATAACCTCAACGTCGCTGCGACTCTGGCGGACAACCCTCACTGCGAGGTGATCGTTGCGGGCGGTGTAGTTCGCGGTCGAGATCGTGCCATCGTCGGTGAGGCTGCGCTCAATTTCATTAGCCAGTTCAAAGTCGATATCGGCTTGATCGGGATTTCGAGCATTGAGGCTGATGGGAGCTTGCGCGACTTTGACTACCGAGAAGTTTCGGTGGCGCGTGGCATCCTGCAACATTCCCGGGCAGTTTGGCTCGCTGCCGATCAGAGCAAGTTTCATCGCTCGGCAATGGTTGAAGTGGGTCGCCTGGATCAAATTGACAGACTGTTCACCGATCAACCTCCACCACCCCCATTTGGGACACTGCTGTCGAGTGCCAGCGTGGATTGTGTTGTGGCTTCCGGGGAGTAAAAATGACTTATCTGCTCGCCCTTGACCAGGGCACGTCGAGTTCGCGAAGCATCCTGTTTAATGCCAAGGGAACGATTGTTTCTATGGCGCAGCAGGAATTTCGCCAGATCTTTCCGCAGCCCGGCTGGGTCGAGCATGACCCGCGCGAACTCTGGCAATCACAATGGTCGACTGCCCAGGAAGTTCTGAACAAGGCGGGGATCACGGCTCGCGATCTTGCGGGTGTAGGAATCACCAACCAACGCGAAACCACAATCGTCTGGGACCGCCGAACGGGAGAACCCATCTACAACGCGATCGTCTGGCAGGACCGCAGAGCGGAACCGGTCTGCCGGGTCCTGCGCGACGCGGGGTTCGGTGAGCAAGTCCAACGCACAACCGGCCTGGTCATCGACGCCTATTTCTCAGCCACCAAGTTGCAGTGGATTCTGGATTCAGTCCCGGGGGCGTGCGACGCCGCCAACCGAGGCGAACTTGCGTTCGGAACTGTCGATAGCTGGCTGTTGTGGAAGCTAACCGGCGGGCGCGTGCACGCCACCGACGTGAGCAACGCGGCGCGCACGATGTTGTTCGACATCCATCGCAATTGTTGGGACGAGTCCTTGCTCGAACTGTTCAAGATCCCAGAAACGCTCTTGCCGGCGGTCCATCCGTCGGCCTCGCACTTTGGTGATACCGATCCGAAAATCCTCGGCGTCTCCGTTCCAATTGGCGGAATCGCGGGCGACCAGCAAAGTGCGTTGTTTGGCCAAGCGTGTTTTCGGCCCGGGTTGGCCAAGAACACCTTTGGCACCGGGTGTTTCATGTTGATGCATACCGGCGAACAGAGCCTGGTTTCCACCAACGGATTGATCACCACAAGCACGGCGCAGACCGACCGGGTACCGACGTTCGCGCTCGAAGGGAGTGTCTTTGTTGGAGGCGCCGTCGTTCAGTGGCTGCGGGATGGCTTGGGGGTCATCGATCGCAGCGCCGACGTGCAGGCATTGGCCGAGAGCGTGCCGGACAACGGCGGAGTCATCGTGGTCCCGGCGTTTACTGGTCTGGGGGCACCCTACTGGCGCGCAGATGCCCGAGGTGCAATCCTCGGACTGACGCGTGGGGTGACTGCAGCGCATATCGCGCGGGCTGCACTCGAGAGCATCGCCTTTCAAAGCGCCGCTTTGTTGCAGGCGATGAGCCGGGACGCCGTGGCGGCGGGTGGGCAAGCGGTGCAGGAGCTTCGGGTCGACGGGGGTGCGTGCGTTAACGACCTGCTGATGCAGTTTCAGGCAGATCTCCTGGGGATTCCCGTTGTGAGGCCCCAGGTCATCGAAACCACAGCTCTAGGTGCAGCGTGGCTCGCAGCGCTTGGACTGGGTATCTCCGGTGGCACAGATGCACTTGAATCGCAATGGCTGATTGAGCGCCGATTCGAACCCGCCCTCTCCCGCGATGATGCATCCACCCGGATGGCCCAGTGGGAGCGTGCTGTCGGCCAATTGGTCTGAGGGTAAAGCCGGCCGCGATCGC
>RFVZ01000203.1 GCA_009922405.1 Betaproteobacteria bacterium | reverse complement strand
TCGGCGGTATATTTTCTGTGCCACTTTCCGTCGCCCGGCGACCGAAATCGCCAAACGCCTGGCCGTTAGCCAGCACCCTGCCCTGCGGAGCCCGGACCTTCCTCCCCCGCCACCGGCCTAAACCGAGGGCGACAGCGATCGCCTAGCCCACATCCCATTGATAGTTTACGCGGGGCGCGGACGAAAGACACGCGTGTCACGGTAGAAGGCGGGATCCAGGTTATCCGCCCACCAGCCCGGAATACCCAGGACGGGTAAAGGATCCAGCGCACCCGGGAGCGGTGGCCGAGCACGCAGACGAACCGCGGCAACACGATCGAGTTGAAGGATTTGTTCTACCGGCGGTAACGCGAACCATGCAGGCGGGAGGCGTAACGCTCGAACATGAGAAGTCAGCGCGGGGTAAGGTCGCACCAGACGTTCAACCAAGCCATGGCCCAGAGGGACCGCGCAAATCTCTGCGCCCCAGCGCGCCCGATCTTCGAAGAGCAAGTGATCCCAGGCCCGCTCGCGCAGACGGGTTGCGTCCACCGGATTCCGAACCACCAAAAAAATCCCATTTTCATCGAGCAAAGTCACCCCGTCACGAAGGCGCCCACGCGCAGCGCCGATGCCGTCCCGCGCAATCTCGGTCGCTTGAAGCTGATGCAAGACTGCCTTGACCCGCGGAAAACACAGCCACGCCAAGGCATTGAGAAGATCGTGGAGGGCACCAGGCCCGTTGACTCGGGTTGGAACTGCGCCGAACGTCGCGACCGCTTGCTCGTAAGACATCGCCAGGGTCTGGCCCCGAGCCTCGGTCTGTGCCTTGGTCTGTGCCTCAGTCTGGGCAATAAAGCGCAACGGTTGTTCGGCCCGCAGAAAAAGTCCCCGCGAAACCGCCACCCGGTTGAGGCGATCCAAACGTTCAGGGGCCTCGGAAGCGGCTAACGCATCCAGGCTGAGCCCAAGCTCGGGCTCCAGTAAACGCCAGGCGTTGAGCCACGGCGCTCGGGCAAAGCCGGTCGCACCGTCCGCAATAATGCTTAGCTCTCGAGCGCGGTCACTTGCCACTGCAAGGGCTCACCGGCCGCCAATGGAACGATGCGCTCACCACCCACGAAAGGCAATTCAACCGGCACGATGCCCGGCTGTCGCTCGAGCGTCAGCAAACCGGGATTGCGCGGCAGGCCATAAAAATCAGCGCCATGGTGCGAGGCAAAGGCTTCGAGGCGATCGAGTGCCCCTACCGAATCAAAAGCGCTGGCGTAAAGCTCCATCGCATGGGGTGCTGTGTAACACCCAGCACACCCACAGGCGTGCTCCTTAAGACCCCGTGCATGGGGTGCGCTGTCGGTGCCGAGAAAGAATTTCGGATCCCCCGACGTGGCGGCTGCTAGCAGTGCTTCACGATGAACCGAACGCTTAAGGATGGGCAAGCAATACCAATGCGGCCGGATCCCACCCACAAATAAGGCATTGCGGTCGTACAGAAGGTGCTGAGGCGTCAGCGTCGCGGCCACCGGCCCCGAACTCTCGCGCACCCATTGAACCGCTTCGCGGGTCGTAGCATGTTCGAACACGATTTTGAGTGCCGGAAAATCCTTGCGCAGCGGCTGCAAGACGCGGTCGATAAAGACCGCCTCACGATCAAAAATATCAATCGAAGGATCCGTCACTTCGCCATGCACCAAAAACGGCAGGCCGCACGACTGCATTGCCGCCAACGTGGGGTGTAGTTTCCCAAGGTCAGTCACGCCCGCATCGCTGTGGGTGGTGGCGCCCGCCGGATAGAGCTTGATCCCATGAACCAAGCCGCTTGCTTTGGCGGCCAAGACGTCAGTAACTGTCGTTCGATCGGTCAGATACAGAGTCATCAAAGGCTCGAACTGGCGGATCGCATTGGCCTCGAGTTGGGGCCCAACTTCGTACCCAACTTCGGACTTCAATTCGAGCTCAGTCTGAACGGCGGCCTGCTCTCGGGCCGCTAGGATTCGTTCTCGATACGCCTGAGCCGCTGCAACGCTTGTAATCGGAGGCTTTAGGTTGGGCATCACGATCGCGCGCCGGAACCGGCGTGCAGTTGCCGGCAATACGGCGGCCATGGCATCCCCGTCGCGCAGATGCAAGTGCCAGTCGTCGGGCTGGGTGATGGTGATTCGCGAACGATCGGTTGGCGGAGTCGACATGGCAAATAACCTGAATACGTGAACTCAGACGTGGCCTCAGACCTGGCCTCACAATCTCGCTTCAGCCGAGGGCAATCACTCGGGCGATGGCACCGGCCACATCGCGGGTGGTGGCGTTACCCCCCATATCGGGTGTTCGGGGGCCCTCGGCGGTGACGGTTTCGATAGCCCGCAGGATGGCGTCGTGGGCGGCTTTGTAGCCGAGGTGTTCGAGCATCATGGCGCCGCACCAAATCTGCCCAATCGGGTTGGCGATGCCCATGCCCGCAATGTCGGGGGCAGAACCATGGACGGGCTCAAACAGGCTGGGCCAGTTCCGTTCCGGATTGATGTTGGCACTGGGCGCGATCGCGATCGTGCCGGTGACGGCGGGTCCCAAATCCGAGAGGATGTCGCCGAACAAGTTACTCGCCACCACAACATCAAATTTTTCTGGGAAACGCACGAAATGGGCGGCCAGAATATCGATGTGAAATTTGTCGACCCGTACCTCCGGGAACTGCGGGGCCATGGCCTCGACGCGCTCATCCCACCAGGGCATTGAGATGAAGATCCCGTTGCTCTTGGTCGCGCTGGTCAAGTGGCGCTGAGGGCGGCGGTTCGCCAGTTCGAAGGCATAACGCAGGATTCGGTCGGTGCCATGCCGACTGAAGACCGACTCTTGCAAGACCACCTCGCGCTCGGTACCCTCGAATAAGCGTCCCCCGACCGAAGAGTACTCGCCCTCGGTGTTCTCCCGGACCACATAAAAATCAATCTCACCGGCCTGGCGGGGGCTACCGTCGCGGCGCACCACGGGGCATGGAACGCCGGCCAGCAGGCGCACCGGCCGGAGATTGACGTACTGGTCAAACTCGCGACGAAACTTCAGGAGCGATCCCCACAGGGAAATGTGATCCGGCACGACCGCTGGCCAACCCACCGCGCCAAAGAAGATCGCCTCGTGGCCCCCGACCTGTTCTTTCCAGTTCGCCGGCATCATCTCGCCGTGCTTGGCGTACCAGTCGCAAGAGGCGAAATCGAAATGGTCCCAGGCGAGCGAAATACTGAAGCGTCGTGCCGCGGTATCGAGCACGTCGATCGCGGGTGGCACGACTTCTTTGCCGATCCCGTCACCGGCAAGCACGGCAATGCGGTGGGTGTGGGGTGCGATGGCAGCGGGACTTGTTGAACCAGCAGTCATGAGAGCGATCCTTGCAAGAAGGGGAGGGCCGCCTCAATCAGGGCGTCTGGGGCCTCCTCGGGAATGTAATGGCCACAGGGCAAGGAATGCCCTTCGACCGCGTCCGCGCAGCGTGACCACTCGGCGCGCGCATCGAAGCAGGCTTCGATCGTACCGTGCTGGCCCCATAGGATTTGCAGCGGACAGATGATTTTGCGTCCGGCTGCGCGATCGATGCGGTCATGCTCGAGATCGATGGTCGCAGCCGCGCGGTAGTCCTCACAAAGGGCTTCAATGGTGGCCGGGTCGCCGAGACAACGGCGATACTGCGCCATCGCCTCAGGATCAAACGCCGCCATCCCGGCGTGGCGACTCCCCATCGTGGCTTCCAGATAGGCCTGCGGATCACCGCCAATGAGACGCTCGGGCCAGGGCGCGGGTTGGATCAAAAAAAACCAATGCCAGTAACGCGTAGCAAATGCCCGGTCCGTCGCCTCATACATCGCCAGCGTCGGTGCGATATCGAGCAGCACCAAGCGCTCGACGCAATCCGGGTGGTCCAAGGCCATTCGATGCGCGGTTCGGGCACCGCGATCATGGGCCAGCACCCGAAAACGCTCGAACCCCAGTGTCCGCATCACTGCGACCTGATCAGCCGCCATTGCCCTGAAACTCTGCTGCGAATGGTCGGCACGGACGACCGGTTTGTCGGCATCGCCATAGCCGCGCAAATCAGTCACGATGACCGTGAAGTGTTGAGCCAGTCGCGGTGCGACCCGATGCCAAAGCGCCCGCGTCTGCGGATGCCCGTGCAGGAGCAACAGCGCGGGGCCCTGACCAGCCCGCAAGACGGGGATCGAAAGCGTTTGAGGGGGATCGGTTACGTGATCATGCAGTCGGTCCGGCACCCGAATCCGTTGATCCTCAAAGCCAGGAAACAAACGACCGAGTGCCGAATCCATCATCTTCTGGGGCTCCTCATTGTTTGAATCAGAGGCTGAATCAGTGACTGAGAATCTTCGATAAAAAGTCCCGTGCCCTGAGGCTCAAACCCGCCTGCGCTGATTCACCAAAAAAATCATCCTTGAGTCGGTCTTCGACGATCCGTCCCTGATCCATGAAAACGACCCGGTGGGCGACTTTTCGAGCAAAACCCATCTCATGAGTCACAACGATCATCGTCATCCCCTCGCGCGCCAGTTCGACCATGACATCGAGAACCTCGGTAATCAT
>RFVZ01000202.1 GCA_009922405.1 Betaproteobacteria bacterium | reverse complement strand
CAATGCTAGACAAAACAACTGCCGAAACCAATTTCAAAAAATTGTTCTTAACAAAACTAAACATAAAAAATTTCCAATGACGAGGAGTTATTAAAATGCCCGAAAGCGCGGCGGAGTCTCCGGGTTTTTATTCCTCAAGTCAAGAAAATATTTGCCATCAATTTTAAAAATGCGTAATCTGATCATGATAACTTCCAGCCTTCAATTAAAACCAAATTGGGTTTGACTGAAGCGGATGATTGCTGTAGCCGATACAATCAAAGTGCTAGATTTCTTTGCCCCGTCGATTGAAAAAATATAGTCAATCAATCGGCTATTTGCTAAAACCGGTTACCACCCTCAAGTAAATCAATGGTTTGGCAGTAAATGAGTGGTTTAGGGGTGGCGCGTAAACTTTCCATTGCGCGGGGTGTCGCGCTCGGCGGCTGGTCACTCTAAATTTTCCGTACTAAAGTTCGCCGGCATGACGATCTCTAGGATTTCGCAGTCGTCGGAATAATCAAGCACGGCGTGTCGAATGCCGCTGGGCTGAAGCCAGCACGATCCCACGTCCATTTGGATGGCCCCCTGGCCTTCAAATTCGCTCACCAGCCAGCCCTTGAGTACATAGACCATCTGAAACTCAACCCCATGCCGATGTGGAATTGATACTTCCTTTGGATCGCAAGGTGGAATCAAGCGGATCACATTGGCGACGGCAGCGCCCGACGTTGCGAGGGCAATGCCAAGGTCGCGGTAATGCGCGTAGTCGCGTAACCCCGGCTCGAAAACGGCATCCTTGAGATGGCTGACAGTGAATGTTTGTTTTGTTCCGTGATGCATCATGATTCTCCCTCGGTTTGTCTTAGTCCTCCGCGCTGCGCCCATCGAGAACTTGCGCTTGACGCCGTTGCAGGTAAGCATCTCGGACAAACAGATACTGATCAAGCGCAATGCCTTGCAGGGCTTTTTCACGATCTAACAGGCGAGATCTCGAGTCTGTCAGCCTGACCGCGGTAATTGAATTCCGCGCTCCCGGATCTGCGAGGTATCGAAACGGACTTGCGTGTGCATCAACGCCGATCTGCGCGACCGAATCGCGCAATGTGCTGGGCCCTAGCAGCGGCAGAACGATATACGGACCCGCTGGTACCCCCCAGGCGCCAAGGGTCTGGCCAAAATCTTCTTTGTGTTTCTGGTAACCCCAGTCCGAGGCAAAATCAACCAATCCGACAACGCCGACGGTGCTGTTGATGACAACTCGGGTTGCATCGGTTTTGGCTTCGAGAACTTTCCCTTGCATGAGGTTATTTGCACCGGTCCAGAGATCGGCAACATTACCGAACACGTTCTGAACCCCGGTGCGAACCGGCGTTGGAATCACCGCTTTGTAGGCCTGGGCAACCGGCTTGATCGCCCATTCATCGGCCTTGAGATTCACCGCGAAGGTGAATCTGTTGATCGGCTCGAGCGGATCGTATTGGCCCCCAGAGAGTTGCGATTCAGGTGTTACAGCGGAATCGGTGATGGAGGGGTTCTGGCTAAAGACCGAAGCGCCGCGAGGTGGGCCAAGCCGCACTTGGTAAGGAGTATTCAGATCGGCCGCGTAGGATAGTTGGCCAGCGGTCGGCGACATCAGAGCAATCAGTCCCAGAGTCAGACTGGCGGGGATTCGCACGTTAATTCGAGTCAGGATCAAACGCATATCGTTTTAGTCAGGGAGGACGGATTTAATGCCCCATGCTAACGCTTCTTCTTGATCGACGGCTTCGGTTACGCAAAATCCATCGGCCGGTCGACCCAATCGCCTTAAAGCTGCACGTGACCATCAATACAGGTCACGCTCTCGCCACCGACCCAGATTTCGCCGTCGGCACTTTCAATATGGACGCGTCCCGCGCGCCCAACTGCGGTCCCCTGGCTCGCAACGTATTTAGTTGGCGCATGTCCTGCACCGATCAACCATTGCGCAAGGGCGGCATTGAGGCTGCCCGTGACAGGGTCTTCGACCATGCCATTGTTGCCTGGAAAGAACGCCCGGACTTCGAACGCGACGTCAGCATCAACCGGCGTTAATGTTCCAACCATGGCGCGCTGACCCACAACACCCACCTTGGCGCGGGGCCCAACAACACCAATATCGAGTCCGGCCAAGATCGCTGCGTCCGGCTTGAGGGCCAATACAAGCTCGGCAGACCGAAGCAACACCCCTCGCCAGCGCGGACCGTTATCACACCAGGCATGATCAATGATGTCGCCCGAATTCAGACCTAAGCCTCGAGTGATCAGGTCGACATCGGCGTGATCGAGGTGGCCATCTTTTCGCCTTGGAGGGGCGGCAAAAGCGAGACGCTTGCCCTCGCGCCGAATTTGCACCAGCCCAATGCCACACTCTTGTACGACGGTATGGCCCTTAGGAAGGCCGCCCGCCTCAAGCCAGGCGTGACAGGTCCCAAGGGTGGGGTGACCTGCAAACGGGAGTTCTCGCCCAGGGCAAAAAATCCGGACTCTGTAATCCGCGAGATCGTTCGACGGGGGCAACACAAATGTCGCCTCGGACAGGTTGGTCCAGCTCGTGAATTGCTGCATTTCGGCATCCGACAGCCCATTACCGTCCAGAACCACAGCCAACGGGTTCCCCAGATACGGCTCAGCCGAGAAGACGTCGACTTGCTTGAAGGCGCGACGAACCCGCGTCATTGGACTAGCGCCGAACGAGGCCGCGTGAGAAGTCCATGATGAGCCGGGTTGCCAGATAAAGTCGCGGCTCGATCGAATCAATCAGGATGTATTCATCGTCATTCGAGTGCGCGCCAAAGCTGAGCAGCCCGAATCGTTCGAGGACTGGATTAGTTGTTTGTGCGGCAGCAAATGCGGCATCGGTACCGCCGCCACTCACGCTATCCACAACCTTCAGACTCTTGCCAAGTTCTGAGTAAATCCGCTTGGCGTGTTCGCCCACCGCGAGTTGGGCTGGATTGAGAGTTAGCGGCGGACGGCGATTTTCAAACGTCATTTCAACTTTGGTTCCCGGAATCAACTGGTTTTTGATTGTTGATCGGATTTTCGATTCAAGTCCTGCGTAATCTTCAATGTTCGTGACTCGGACGTCGGCAGCCGCTTTAGCTTCCGCAGGAATGACATTGCGGTTCGTGCCCCCTGAAATCATGGTCCAGTTCATTTTTACCCCGCGACTGGGATCCGAGAACTGTCGTGTTTGAAGGACTTGATGGGAGAGCTCATAAATGGCGTTCAGGCCGAGTTCGGGGGCGCTACCCGCATGCGAGGCTTTACCGGTGACTTTCAGGTTGACCGAAGCGATTCCGGCAGTTGCGAGTGACAGTTGATCGGAATTGGAGGGCGAGCCCTCATGGGACATGGTGAGGTCGTGCTCAGCGCCTAACTTCATGAGGATATTTCTAGACGCGGGCGAGCTTATTTCTTCGTCGCCGTTGATCAGAACCGTCAGCGTTCCATAGTCCTTAAACGACAGTTGATTGAGGATCGCAAGCGTGTGAAGGATGACCGCTATCCCGGCTTTGTCATCCCCAATGGCGAGTCCGTAGGCGCGATTCCCATCGATTCGGAATGGTTGCTTCGCACCCATCCCTTTCAGATACACGGTGTCCATGTGCGCGATCAGTAGGATTTTTTTGCGGCCAGTGCCTGTAAACGTGGCCTTGACCATCCTTCCGATCTTGGGCGGTGTATCGTGCATCCGGTAGGCATCGGCGCCTGGTTCGATGAATTCCACCTGGCCGCCAAGTCCCACCAATCGATCGTAGACCAGTTGGGAGATGCGATCGAGGCCCTCGCGATCGCCACTACCGGATTCGATCGCAACGAGATCTCTGAGTGTCGTCAGTAGCGGCTCCTGGTGCGCTTGGGCTGCGGTCAGAACCGCGGGGTCGGGCGCGGCAGCGGCGTTTTGCCCGCTGACGAGGGCCGCAAGGACAAACGAAGAGGCCGCCAGGAGGCCCCGCCTCAAGTTTGCTTTCATGGTCTTCAGCTCGCGGCCTCGACGATCATGCCGCTGGCGACTCGAAGGCGTCGACTGACCAGCTTTGCGATGTCGCGCAAGATCTTAAGCGCCAGGCCGGGCACCGCATGGGACATCCGGTCAAATTCTGCCGATGACATCACGATCAGCTTTGCAACCGAGGCGGTGGTGCAGGTCGCCGATCTGTTTTCGCCGTCGAGCAAGGCCATTTCGCCCAGAATACGGCTCTTGAACTCGCGCGTGACTGAGATCGGTTGTTGGCTCGTGCCTTGTTTGGTGATTGAGAATTTCCCCTCCACTACGAAAGCCATCCAGGTCGCTGAATCGCCTTCGAGGAACACCCGTTCACCGGCCCGAAAAGCACGAAGTTCAACGAATCCGGCCAGGAGGTTGAGCTCAGCTGAGGTGAGATCATCAAAAAACTCACAGCCTCGGAGGACAGAGACTCGCGTCTCGTGTTCGACCAAGGCGGGTCCAGTTAAAACTCTGTCGTGGGGCGTTGGTGTGGTTGACATGGCCACCTTCTATCTAGCCGAGTTAAGGGAGCGTCTCTCCGTCTCAAAGTCTGACATTGGTGAGTGCCAGTT
>RFVZ01000201.1 GCA_009922405.1 Betaproteobacteria bacterium | reverse complement strand
CGTGAAACAGACCCTCTCAAACGGAATCAACTTGACTTGATTTTCCGTGTGAGCGTTTCTTCCTGAGCGACTGACTTTCGTGATACAACCCGAGGGTTACATCAGTTTTGTCAGACACTCTGCGCTTTCGCGCACCAGAACGCCCACACTTATCGGCTGCTGATTTTTAAAGATCTGCACCTCGGGCAACCCCGAGGCCGCCGCTGCTTCGTTTCAGATTTGTTTCTGTGTGAAGCAGCGAGTCGAGAACTATATCCCACTTCAAATCGCAACGCAAGCGAGTCGTTGAAAGATTTTTCGACCGCCCGCCTAGTTGTTGTAAAAACGTGGCTCCCGCTTCGCGAGAAACGCGGCCATGCCTTCCTTTTGGTCGGCCGTCGCGAACAACGCATGGAACATCCGGCGCTCGAACCGGACCCCCTCGGTCAACGGAACTTCGAACGACTGATTGACGGATTCCTTGATGGCCATGACCGCTAGTTGCGGGTAGCCCGCGATGGTCGTGGCGGCTTCGAGCGCTTCATCCAGCAGGCGATCGGCCGCAACAACTCTGGATACAAGGCCCGCGCGCTCGGCCTCAACGGCATCCATCATGCGCGCGGTTAGGCAAAGGTCCATCGCTTTGGCTTTGGATACCGCAAGCGCCAGGCGCTGCGTGCCACCGGCGCCCGGCATCGTGCCCAGCTTGACCTCGGGTTGGCCAAACTTGGCTGTATCTGCAGCGATGATGATGTCGCACATCATCGCGAGTTCACAGCCCCCACCCAACGCGTACCCAGCGACCGCAGCAATCACGGGCTTGCGGATCTGCCGAATCGTTTCCCAGTTGCGGGTGATGAAATTCGAGCGGTAGGCGTCGGCAAAGGTCAGAGACTGCATGCGGCTAATGTCGGCGCCGGCCGCAAAGGCCTTGGGACTCCCGGTCAGCACAATGCAGCCAATCGCCTGATCGGCATCGAAAGCCAGCAGGGCCTGCCCGAGTTCGTCCATCAAGTCATCGTTGAGGGCGTTCAGAGCCTTGGGGCGATTGAGCGTGATGAGGCCAACCCGATCGCGGGTTTCGGTCAATAAATTCTGGTGGGGCATAGAGAACGCCTTGGAATTGAAAAGATCCTAAGATAAAGGATCGACAGACCTCTGCCCAAACCCCTTCCCAGACCCTGCCATGCCACATTCGACCTCAGACGCCGGCACACCGGTTCAGTATCTTGTCAGCCTCGCAGACGTTGACGCCCATCTGTTTGAGATTACGGTTCGGGTAACGGACCCGACTTCGACCGGACAGAGATTTGCGTTGCCGGCATGGACCCCGGGCAGCTACATGATCAGGGAATTCGCGCGCCATATCGTAGCGATCTCGGCGCAGAGCCCTGATGGCGTGGTTGCACTGGTCAAGACCGACAAACACTCCTGGCACGCTGCTCCCTGCCGGGGACCGCTCAGCCTGACTTATCGGGTCTACGCCTACGACACCTCGGTACGTGCGGCCTATCTGGACGCGAGGCGGGGCTTTTTGACTGGTTCGGCGGTCTTGATGAGGGCGCTTGATCAGCCGAACGGCCAGTTGGCCCTGCGTCTGCACCACCCAGACGATCCACGCCTGATCGATTGGCGCGTAGCAACCACGCTGCCACGAGCGGCCCTGGCGAACGCAGATCCCGCAGATCCCGAAGATCCCGAAGACGCACTCGTCGGGAAATTTGGCGACTTCGTTGCCCAGAGCTACGACGAGCTGGTGGATCATCCGATCGAATTCGGTCGCTTCGAAGTCGTTCGGTTCGAAGCCGGTGGACGCCCGCACGCGGCGGTGATCGCCGGTCAACACGACACAGACCTGTCGCGACTTGCACAGGATTTCGCCCAAATCTGTTCGACACAGGCGCGGCTGTTTGAACCCGAATCGGGATTGGCGCCGTTTGCGCATTACCTCTTTCTCATCAACGTAACCGCTGATGGATATGGTGGTCTTGAGCATCGCGCATCGACCGCATTATTGTGCGCCCGAGAGGCCCTGCCCTACCGCGCAATGACGGGGCTTCCGAAGGCCTACCGTTCACTGTTGGGACTTGCCAGCCATGAATATTTCCATGCGTGGCACGTCAAGCGCATCCGGCCCCAGGCGCTGATTGATGCTGAGCCCAGCATCGAGGCATACACGCGGTTGCTCTGGATTTTTGAAGGATTCACGTCCTATTACGATGACCTCACCCTGGTCAGGTCCGGACTGTTGTCGCATGAAGCCTACCTAAGCGTCTTGGGCGAGACCTGTGCTGCGGTCCTGAAAGCACCAGGGCGTTACCATCAAAGTGTTGCTGAATCCAGTTTCGATGCCTGGATCAAGTACTACCGTCAAGATGAGAATTCGCCGAACTCGATCGTCAGCTATTACGCCAAAGGATCTCTCGTGGCGTTGACGATTGACCTCACGATTCGGGCTCGCAGCGAGGGCAGATACTCGCTCGATGATGTCATGCGCCTGCTCTGGAATCGATTTGGAAAATCAGAACAAACCTTCGGGTTGAGCGAAGACGGCTTCGGCGAAATCATCGAGGACGCAACCGGGCTCGATTTGCGTCATGAACTTGCCCACTGGGTCGAGGGTACGACGGACCTGCCGTTACCCGAACTCTTGCTGCCTCTGGGTATTCAGATGAAGCAGGAAGCAGCCAAGGATGAGCCCCCGTCGCTTGGGATCTGGACGGCACAGCGGGGTCACGACCTGGTGGCAAAAACCGTTTTGAAGGATGGGCCAGCGATGCGTGCTGGGCTTTCGGCTGGCGATGTGCTGATCGCGATGGACGGCTTACGCGTGAATGAGACGTCCTTAAAGAACCAGCTTGGCCGCAAGCGCCCGGGCGATCGAGTCAGCGTTCATGCGTTTCGGCGGGACGAATTGTTCACGATTGATATCGAACTCCAAGCGCCTCGCCCCGAAATCGTTACGCTCAAAATACTTAAGACAGGATCGGGGGCAGAGGGGGTCGTCGAGCACACGGAGTCGCGTCGCTCGGCCTGGTTGGGCACAAGCCCAACCTCGGCTACCGTTAATCCGCGAACAGTGTCTTGAGGGCCTGCCCGGGGTCTGGGGCTCGCATAAAGGCTTCACCCACAAGGTAGCCGTAGATGCCATGGCCCCGAAGCCGCTCGACATCATCACGCGTGAGGATGCCGCTTTCGGTAATCAAGGTCCGATCGGGTGGTATCTCGCGAAGCAACTCGATCGAGACTTCGAGCGACACTTCAAAGGTGCGCAAGTTCCGGTTGTTGATACCGATTAGCGGTGTCGAAAGGCGCAACGCCCGCTCGAGCTCGTGCCCGTCGTGGACTTCCACCAGCACATCGAGACCGAGCTCGGTGGCTGCCGATTCGAGTTCATTTAGTTGGGCGTTACTGAGCGCGGCAACGATCAGCAGAATTGCATCGGCACCCATGGCACCCGATTGAGCCACTTGCCAGGGGTCGACCACAAAATCCTTGCGAATCACAGGGAGCGCACAAGCCGCACGAGCGGCAAGCAGATCGTCAGGCTTGCCCTGAAAAAAGGATTCGTCGGTGAGCACCGAAAGACATGTCGCGCCACCCTGCTCATACGAAGCGGCAATCAATGCGGGCTCGAACGGTTCGCGCAGCAAGCCTTTCGAAGGACTCGCACGCTTGCACTCGGCGATAACCGCGGTTCGCGCCATCTCGGACTTTGCGTCGGCAGCCGCCGAATCATTCTTTATTCGAGTAATAATGGCCTGAGCGAATCCCCGATGACCGCCACGCTGATCCTGGGCTTCACGCACCAGACTCGCAAAACTGCGCTGCGCAAGCCCCGCTGCAATTTCTTCGCGCTTGACCGCGAGAATCTTCTGAAGAATGTCACTCATCGGCCCGCCCTCCCTCGGCCAGTGCACGGGTCGTCTCGACAAACAGATCGAGTCGGCGGCGTGCGTCCCCGCTCGCGATCGCCGCACGCGCGCGCTCGATCCCATTCATTAATGTCTCAGCGATGCCTGAGGCATACAACGCGGCGCCCGAGTTCAGCACGACAATCTCGCGTGGCGTCCCAGGAATGTTGGCAAGTGCATCGAGAAGCATCGCTTTGGATTCGTCCGCATTGGCTACCCGCAAGGAGCGGTTGGATGCCATGGCGATCCCGAAATCTTCGGGGTGAATCACGTATTCACGGATGACCCCATCGCGGAGTTCGCCCACTAGCGTCGCGGCGCCCAGCGAAATCTCATCCATTCCGTCCTGACCATGGACAACGAGCACCCGCTCGGCGCCCAGTTGTTGCATCACGCGGACTTGAATGCCCACCAGATCAGGATGAAATACGCCCATCAGCGTATTGGGTGCTGATGCAGGATTCGTCAGCGGACCCAGAATATTGAACAGAGTCCGCACCCCCATCTCACGGCGCACCGGGGCAACGTTCTTCATCGCAGGATGATGATTGGGCGCGAACATAAAACCGATACCGGTCTGTTCAAGACATTGAGCGACCTGGGCAGCATCGAGGGTGATCGCAGCGCCCAACGACTCGAGTACGTCAGCTGCACCGGACTTGGACGAAACGCTGCGATTACCGTGCTTGGCCACCCG
>RFVZ01000021.1 GCA_009922405.1 Betaproteobacteria bacterium | reverse complement strand
TGCTGCGAATTCGCAGCAAAAGGCTGAAGCAGCTCAGCTCGCTGGTAAGTTTGTTGACGAGATTGTTCCGGTTCCCGTACCTCAGCGTAAGGGGCCGCCTGTTGAATTCAAGGCGGATGAGTTCATTAAAGCTGGCACCACGGCCGAGTCCATCAGCGGTCTAAAACCCGCTTTCAAAAAAGATGGGACAGTCACCGCAGCCAATGCGTCTGGGATTAATGACGGCGCAGCGGCGTTGGTGGTGATGTCGGCCGAACGCGCACGCGCTTTGGGTCTGCGTCCGCTGGCGAGTATTCAGGCTTTTGCGTCTGCTGGTGTCGATCCGGCCATGATGGGGATTGGCCCGGTTCCCGCGAGCCGGCGGTGTCTGGAGCAGGCAGGGTGGTCGGCTCAGGATCTCGATCTGTTGGAAATCAACGAGGCATTCGCCGCTCAGGCCTGTGCCGTCAATGCAGAAATGGGATGGGATGTCTCTCGAGTGAACGTTAATGGCGGCGCGATTGCGCTTGGGCACCCCATTGGTGCTTCAGGGGCGCGTATTCTGGTGACGCTGTTGCATGAAATGCAGCGCCGCGATGCCCACCGTGGACTGGCTTCGCTGTGTATTGGCGGGGGCATGGGTGTCGCTCTCGCTGTTAATCGATCGTAATCGTCCGAGAATATTTATCAACAGAAGCCCTTTTGGGCTCGACAATCAGGAGACAGACTATGAGCGATCAAAAATTAGCCTACGTCACGGGCGGTATGGGCGGCATCGGAACCGCAATTTGCCGGCGACTCCACGATGCGGGATTTAATGTCATCGCTGGATGTGGGCCATCCCGTGACCACGCGAAGTGGATCGAAGAGCAGGCCGCCGACGGCTACACCTTTCATGCCTCGGTCGGCAACGTCGGCGACTGGGATTCCTGCAAGGCCGCGTTTGACCAGGTGCGCGAGCAATTCGGAAATCCTGACGTTTTGGTGAATAACGCTGGCATTACCCGCGACGGTGTTTTCCGCAAAATGTCGGCCGACGACTGGCGCGCCGTGATTGATACCAATCTGAACTCGCTTTTTTACGTGACCAAGCAAGTTATCGAGGGGATGGTCGAAAAGGGCTGGGGGCGGGTGATTAACATCTCGTCGATCAACGGCCAGCGCGGGCAGTTTGGTCAGGTTAATTACTCGGCGGCCAAAGCCGGTATTTACGGGTTCACGATGGCGTTAGCCCAAGAAGTGGCATCCAAAGGGGTGACGGTTAACGTCGTATCCCCTGGTTATATTGCAACCGATATGGTCAAGGCGATGAAACCTGAGGCGCTGGAGAAAATCACGGCGATGATTCCAGTACGCCGACTTGGCACCCCCGACGAAATCGGTTCGATGGTGGTGTGGCTCGCGTCGAAAGATGCCGGGTTTGCGACGGGCGCTGATTTCTCGGTCAACGGTGGCTTGCATATGGGCTAAAGGCCCCACGTCGTGATCGAACGCATGGGATAATCCGCGGATTGTCCCAAGGAGCGGTGTCCCGTGCGTCTCATCAAGAAGTATCCCAACCGCCGTCTCTACGACACACAGACCAGCGTTTACATCACACTGGTTGATGTCAAAGAGATGGTGTTGGCGCAGGACGAGTTCCAGGTCGTGGATGCGAAAACGGGCGATGACCTCACCCGCAGCATCTTGCTCCAGATCATTCTCGAAGAAGAGGCTAGCGGGCAGCCCTTGTTTTCGTCTTCGATGCTGTCGCAAATGATCCGCTTCTACGGCAATACGATGCAGTCGATGATGGGCTCCTATCTCGAGAAAAATGTTCAGGCATTTGTTGAGATTCAGGCAAGGATCCAGGACCAATCACGCCAACTTTACGATTCAAAAGGCTTGCCTAGTGCCGAACTCTGGACGCAATTCATGAGTCTCCAGGCGCCCATGGTGCAGTCCATGATGTCGAATTACGTCGACCAGTCCAAAAATCTCTTCGTGCAGATGCAGGACCAGATGCAGCACAACGCGCGCTCGATGTTTACTGGTTTTCAGTTCCCCGTCCCCCCGGGCGGCGCAGGTGGTTCTGGCGGTGGCGAGCCCAAGTAATTTTGTGAATAACGTGCCTCGTGTTGGTTTTGTTTCGCTTGGGTGTCCCAAAGCGCTTGTCGACAGTGAACTCATCCTGACGCGATTGCGTTCGGATGGTTATGAGATCGCGCCGAACTACCGGGACTCCGATCTGGTGGTCGTGAACACCTGCGGTTTTATCGATGACGCTGTGCGCGAGAGCCTCGATGCGATCGGTGAAGCACTCGCCGAAAATGGTCGTGTGATCGTGACGGGGTGTCTTGGCGCGAAGACCGCTGAGGACGGCGCCAACTGGGTCGCTCAAGTTCATCCCAAAGTCTTGGCAGTTACCGGACCCCACGCGACGGATGCCGTGATCTCGCAGATTCACCGGCACCTGCCACAGCCTGAAGCGGAACGTCAGATTCAAAAACGCGTTCCAGCGCTGCGGACAACGGACCAGTCGATGATTGAGTTCGACCCAGGGGTCAAACTCACGCCGCCGCATTATGCGTACCTGAAGATCAGCGAAGGATGCAATCATCGTTGCACCTTTTGCATCATCCCTTCGATGCGCGGCGATCTGGTCAGTCGACCGATCAGCGAGGTGGTTCGGGAAGCCGAGGCACTTTTTAAGCGAGGTGTTCGAGAACTCCTGGTGATCTCTCAAGACACCTCAGCCTACGGCGTCGATATCAATTATCGAACGGAATTCTTAGACGGTCGACCAGCCCGAACTCGTTTCGCAGATCTTGCCGAGGCGCTCGGGCGGGTTGCCTCCGACTATGGCGGCTGGGTCCGGTTCCATTACGTCTATCCCTACCCACACGTGGATGAGGTGGTCGGGATCATGGCCGACAGTCGTTACTCGAAGGTGCTCGTGCCCTATCTTGATGTGCCGTTCCAACACGCTCACCCGGACGTGCTCCGTCGAATGAAACGGCCAGCAAACGGCGAACGAAACCTTGAGCGGATTCAGGCCTGGCGCGCATTGTTGCCGAACCTCACAGTCCGCAGCACATTCATTGCGGGCTTTCCGGGCGAGACCGAGTCCGAGTTCCAGGCCGTACTAGATTTCCTGTCTGCTGCCGAGCTCGATCGCGTCGGTTGTTTTGCGTATTCACCGGTCGAAGGGGCTGCGGCGAATGCGTTATCGGGGGCCGTTCCTTCTCAATTGCGCGAGGAGCGGCGTGATCGATTGATGGCTCATCAGGCCGATATCTCATCACGGCGCTTGGCTCGACGAGTCGGAGCGCGCGAACGTGTATTGATCGACGAGTTGGTTTGGCTTGTCGGTGACGAAGATTCCGACGATGCGCCGGGTGAACCAACGGCAATTGCCCGCTCGACCGCAGACGCTCCCGAAATTGACGGTGTCGTTCGGGTCACCCTCAGCGCGAATCAAATGCGTGAACTGCGGGTGGGTCAGTTCATTGATGTCACCATTCTTGCAGCCGATGAGCATGACCTTGAGGGGCGACTAACATGACCCGGTCGCTTCGATCATTTTTAATCGTTTTGATGTGCGTGGTGTCAACCGCCACGCAGGCACAGGCACAACCGGCACAGGCACAGGCACAGGCACAGACACAGACCCTGCAGACGGCCGGTTCGCCCGCCTCGCCGTTTTATTTTGTTGCGCTCGGCGACCTGCCGTATGGGCCCGCGATGCTGTCGCATCCCCCCTATGAGCGACTGATTGCGCAGATCAATCGCCTTGATCCGGTTTTCAGTGTCCACATTGGCGACTTTAAGTCAGGCAGTTCAATTTGCTCGGATGAAGCCTTTATTGAGCAACTCGGCTTTTTCAACCGCTTTGAGCGGCCCTTGGTTTATACGCCGGGTGATAACGAATGGACTGACTGTCATCGGGCGCTTGCTGGACGATTTGACCCTCGCGAACGCCTCAGTCGTCTGCGCCAACTATTTTTTACCGAACCCCGATCTTTGGGGCGGGGACGTATGGCGTTGGAGCGTCAATCAGAAGTCGATCCGAAGTTTGAAACGTACGTAGAAAACGCACGATTCACTGTTCATAGCGTTCAGTTCCTCACCGCCCACATCGTGGGCTCGAACAATGGGCTGGACCCTAAGGACCCCGCGGCGGTTGAAGAGTTCAAAGCCAGGGAACTGGCAGTTGTGAGCTGGCTCGAACAAGGGTTTGCCAAGGCGGTTCGCGAGCAGGCCCCGGCGATCGTCGTGATGTTTCATGCCGACGTATTGGATGACAAAGGAAGCCGTGCGGGCTTTGCCGAAAATAGCGGATTTGCCCGGGTTATCGGGCGCACGCTGCTTCCGCTGGCAAAGGAATTTGACCGCCCCGTCCTTGTGATTCACGGCGATTCCCATCAATTCCGGGTCGACAACCCTTTTCGGGATTCTCTTGGGCAGCCCATCACCAATCTCACCCGTCTCGAAGTCTTCGGCGCCACAGACACCCGCGGCGTCAAAGTCACGGTGGATCTTGGCAGCCGCTCTGTGTTTGGATTTACGGTGGTAGATGGATCATGAGGCCGGCAGAAAGTCCAGCAGACGATCAAGGCCGCCGTACCGAATAGCGATATTGGCCTGTGCTGCCACAACGGGTTTGGCATGGTAGGCAACACCAAGTCCAGCGAGGCCGAGCATCTTGAGATCATTGGCGCCATCGCCGATCGCGATGCTTTGATCCAGGTTCACACCGAATTCACAACACACCCTTTGGAGTTCGGCAGCTTTTTCTTCGGCGTCGACAATCTGACCAAGGACTCGTCCGGTCAGCTTGCCATCAACGACTTCAAGTTTATTTGCATGGGCGGCCGCCAGGCCCAAACGGTCGCGCAGGCGATCTGTAAAAAACGTGAATCCACCCGATACCAGTAAGGTCTTAAGTCCTGCGGTGTGCGCGGCGCTCAAAAGTCGATCTGCGCCAGGTGATAGCCGAAGGCGCTCGGCATAGACCGATTCGAGAGCGCTCGAATCAAGGCCCGCCAGCAGGGCGACCCGCTGGCGCAAGCTTTCGGAAAAATTTGGAATCTCGCCCCGCATGGCCGCTTCGGTAATCGAAGCGATTTCCCCTTTGCGCCCACACCAGTCGCCCAGTTCATCGATGCATTCGATCGTAATGAGCGTCGAGTCCATGTCCATCGCAAGTACGCTGTAATCACTTAGCCGGCGACGGGTCGATGGTAGGAAGGCATGGTCAACTTCATGCCTTTCACACAAAGCCGCGACCGCTGTCCGCCACTCTGAATTGATTTCGATCGAGGCGAATCGGAGGCTTGATCGGGTCCCGTTTTCCGCAAACGCTGGTCGTTGAAGGCCCTCAATCCATGAGGCAGTCTGTTGCAGTAAATGATTTAACGAATCTGGCCGATCCATGTCTAGCAATGCACCCCGCGCTGACACCGCGTGGTCTAACCCCCCGATGATCCCGAGCCCTCGCATATTTTCTTTAACGAGAACGAGGTCAAACTGGGAGGTCTCTGGCGTGCGGTCTGTGACGTCTAACACTTGAGTCGACGTAGTCATACCTTGGCCAGCAGAGCCTGGGGTTTGAGTGCTTTGCAGGTGGCGCGAATCCGCTGGAGTCGAGTATTCAGATCGGCGTCCTTCAGGGTGATCCGGATGCGGTCCGATCCGGTCATCCGGACATCCTTCTGTGATTGCAAATAGCGGATGATCGTTTCGGGCTCGACGGTCGAATCTTGACCAAACTGAAGAACAATCGCTTCGCTTGCAGCATCGATCCGGCTTAAACCCAATGCCTCTGCAATGAGGCGCAGGCGGTGGGTTTCGATCAACGCATGGGCCGGCTCTGGGAGCTTCCCAAATCGATCCACGAGTTCCTCGGTCAAGCCCTCGAGTGCATCAGTGTCTGCGGCGCTTGCCAATCGTTTGTAAAGTGTCAGGCGCTCATGAACATCCGGACAATAGTCGTTGGGCAAAAGCGCGGGGGTATGCAGGTTGATTTCCGTGGTGACGCCCAATGGGGCATTCAGGTCGGGTTCCCGTCCTGCCTTCAGGGATCGGACCGCCTGCTCAATCATGTCAACATAGATCTGGAACCCGACCGCAGAGACTTCCCCTGACTGGTGCTCGCCCAGCACTTCGCCCGCACCCCGAATCTCCAGATCGTGCATCGCAAGATAGAACCCACTCCCAAGTTCTTCCATGGCCTGGATGGCCTGCAGTCGCTTGAGTGCGTCCTTGGTGATCGCCGATTCGTCGGGTGTGAGGAGATAGGCATAGGCCTGATGATGAGATCGACCGACCCGACCCCGTAATTGATGTAACTGGCCAAGTCCAAAGCGATCCGCACGGTGAATGACGATGGTGTTAGCGGTCGGCACATCGATGCCGGTTTCAATAATTGTTGTACACAAAAGTACATTGAAGCGTTGTTGATGAAAGTCCTTCATCACGCGTTCTAGGTCTCGCTCATGCATCTGTCCGTGGGCTACAGCGATGCGCGCTTCGGGCACGAGTTCTACCAGCATCTGTCGACGGTTCTCAATGGTCTCGACTTCATTGTGCAGAAAGTACGCCTGGCCGCCGCGTTTCAACTCGCGTAATAAGGCCTCGCGGATCGCACCGGCTTCCTCGCGCCGCACAAAGGTTTTGATAGCCAGTCGTCGCTGGGGGGCCGTGGCAATAATTGAGAAGTCGCGCATCCCCTCAAGGCTCATCGCCAGGGTTCGGGGGATCGGTGTGGCGGTCAGGGTCAGCACGTCAACCTCTGAGCGCATGTTTTTGAGTGCCTCCTTCTGGCGCACGCCAAACCGGTGTTCTTCGTCGATGATCAGCAGGCCTAAACGCTTAAATTGAACATCCTTGGCGAGCAATTTATGAGTGCCAATGACGATGTCGATGGTGCCGTCAGCCAACCCGGCCAGCGCTGCCTTAATTTCCTTGGCGTTGCGAAAACGACTGAGTTCAGCGACCTTGACTGGCCAGTCAGCAAATCGACTGCTCACGGACTCGTAGTGCTGCTCTGCCAACAACGTGGTTGGGACCAGAATGGCCACCTGCTTGCCATCCGAAACCGCAACAAACGCGGCGCGCAAGGCAACTTCCGTCTTGCCAAAACCGACATCACCACAAACCAACCGGTCCATGGGCTTTCCAGACACCAAATCTTGAATTGTTGCGTGAATGGCGGCCAGTTGATCGGCAGTTTCCTCGAAGCCAAAACCCTGTGCAAAGGCTTCATAGGCTTTGGCATCGAAAGCAAAGGCATGGCCGCTCCTGGCGGCACGGCGAGCGTATAGATTCAGCAATTCGGCAGCCGTATCACGGGCCTGTGCGGCGGCTTTACGTCGAGCTTTTTCCCACTGCCCAGACCCGAGCGCATGAAGCGGAGCATCTTCAGGGGCGGCCCCGGTGTAACGGCCGATCAACTGGAGGGCACTCACGGGGACAAATAACTTGGTCTGGTTGGCGTAAATCAGCTCCAGAAATTCCGCTGCCCCATCGCCCAAATCCATTGTGATCAAGCCGCAATAGCGACCAATTCCGTGATGTGCATGGACAACCGGATCGCCGACCTTGAGTTCAGAGAGATCGCGGACGATCGCATCGACATTGGTTTGCTGCCCGCGCGAACCTCGGCCCTTGCGGCGCACCGTTCCGCGGAATAGTTCGCCTTCTGTAACGATTGCGAGTGGGATGTCCGTCGAACCATGCAGCGCTGGGCTCGCCAGTGAAAATCCATCAGTGAGGGGGCCAATGCCCAAGCCAAAGGGACAGTCACTCGCAAGGAATGCCTGCCATGACTCGATTGGATGCGGCTTCAGACCGGCTTCAATGAAGAGTGTGGTCAGTGTCTCGCGACGACCTGCTGATTCCGCCAGAACGAAAACGCGCCCGCCGTGCGTTGCATCGGTGAAGTGCCCAATGAAACTTCGAAAGGCGGCTATAGGGTCCTCAGCACGTCGCTCCACGCTCAGATCGGGGAGCTGACGCGACGGCGGCTGCGCCTCGGTTTCCGACCCTGTGAGGATTTGACCGGTATTGACCCGGCGCAGGGTGATTCGCCCGAAGTTTCGAGCGGCGACAAAAAACTGATCTGGAGATAGGAATAGCTCTTCTGGTTTTAACAGTGGGCGTTCGGAATCATGGGCCAGGAAGCGCCACCTGTTCTGCGCGTCCTCCCGAAAACTTCGTGTGGCCGCCTCGACATCGCCATGTAGCGCCAGGAGAGCGTTCGTGGGCAGGTATTCGAAAACAGTCGCAGTTGTTTCGAAAAAAAGCGGCAGCCAGTATTCAATGCCGCCCGCAGCGATTCCGTTACCGAGATCTCGGTAGATCGGCGCACGCGAGGGGTCGCCTTCGAAGCGTTCGCGCCAACGGCTGCGAAAGCCGTTACGTGCGGCTTCGTCGAGTGGAAATTCCCGTCCGGGGAGTAACCGTACCGACTCCACCGGATAGAGTGTTCTTTGGGTGTCGGGATCAAATGCTCGGATCGAATCAACGTCCTCATCGAAAAGGTCGATTCGATAAGGCAGTAGCGACCCCATGGGGAAGAGGTCGATCAAGCTGCCACGTACCGAGTATTCGCCGGGCTTGAGGACCTGAGCGACGTGGTCATAACCGGCCAGCACAAGTTGAGCGCGCAGGCCCTTAGCATCGAGGGCCGACCCTTTGGTAAATTCAAAGGCATGCGCCGCCAGGAAGCCCGTGGGGGCCAGGCGCTGCAGAGCGGTGGAAGCAGCCAGGACAACCACGTCAACCTCTCGGCGCCCCAAGCGCCAGAGGGTCGCGAGGCGCTCGCTGATCAGATCCTGGTGGGGTGAAAAGGCGTCGTAGGGGAGTGTCTCCCAATCGGGCAACTGAGCCACCCTCAACTGGGGGGCAAACCAGGCGATTTCTTCGCTCAGACGAGCAACGTCGGGAGCGTTACCCGCAATAACGACAAGCAGGCGGTGCTCCGCGAGCGCGCGGTTACCGCATTCAGCCAGATGCAGCGCGTCGGCTGCGCCAGTGGTGGGGGCCACACTCCAGGCCGCCCCTTCCTTTGGCAGCGAATGGGTTGCCAGGCGAATCGTGCTTGCGCTGGTGTGCTCAGGTGTGTCTTTGCGAAGATTCAACATGGCGCGAAGTCTATAGAATCTCAGGCATGGTGCAGCCAGAACCGCAAACCCCGACCGGCCCTATTCGACACGTCGCACTGATACCCGCTGCCGGCGAGGGCCGGCGGATGGGCGCTGCCATTCCCAAGCAATACCTGAGCTTGCATGGCAAATCGCTGTTGTCGCACGTGGTCCGAGCCTTCCAGCGGGCGCAACGGATCGACGCCATTGCGGTTGTCGTGGCTGCTCATGACACTGAAGTTGAGCAGCATCTCGGCGACTCGATCGGGAGACGACCGCTTGTTCTGCGGGTGGGCGGCGCAACGCGTCGTGATTCGGTGTTGAACGGGCTGATGGCTCTGCGCGATCAGCCTATGGCGCTGGCCGACCATGATCGGGTGTTGGTTCACGATGCGGCTCGCCCCGGGATTCGCCCAGCCCAAATCGACGAATTGATCGAGCAGCTCGAAGACGATCCGACCGGTGGATTGCTGGCGCTTCCGGTGGTTGATACCGTGAAGCGAGTTCGGGACGGGCGAATCGTTGCGACCGAGGATCGCGCGCTGTTGTGGCTGGCGCAGACCCCTCAGTTGTTTCCGGTCGGGTTGCTTCAACAAGCGCTCGAACGTCATCCAGAAGTGACCGATGAGGCCAGGGCGATCGAGCTTGAAGGATGGCACCCGCGGGTATTGCCGGGCACCAAAGGGAATCTTAAGGTCACAGTAAGCGAAGACCTCGAGTGGCTTTCACGTTCATGGGAGATTCGATGACCGCGGTTCGCAATTCGATCCGGATTGGGCAGGGCTGGGATATTCACGCTTTGGTGTCGGGTCGACCGTTAATTCTGGGTGGCATTACGATTCCACATTCTCATGGCCTTCTTGGGCATTCCGATGCGGACGCGCTCTTGCATGCGATTACGGACGCCCTGTTGGGTGCGGCTGGGTTGGGCGACATCGGTCAACACTTTCCGGACAACGACCCGCAATATCGGGGCGCCGATAGCCGAATTTTGCTGGGGCGAGTGCTTCAGACGATCACCACCGCGGGCTGGGAAATTGGAAACCTGGACGCAACGATCATCGCCCAGGCCCCTAAACTCGCACCGCACCTGCCGCGCATGATCGAATCAATCGCTCAGGTGCTTAAGCTCGATGCCAGTGCGATCAACCTGAAGGCCAAAACGGCTGAAGGATTTGGCGCAGTTGGACGCGCTGAAGCGATCGAAGTTCAGGCGGTTGTTTTGCTGTCCCGCCTGAATCTCAGCTCAACCTAGTTCGAACAAGGCTCAGGCCAGGTCAGCGACCAATGCATTGCGCTGATCGTTACTCAGTGGGGACACTATCGCCGAGTAGGCTGGATGCGTCACCCCCACGCTTAAACTAACGCCGTACTTTAGGGCTGCGGCCATATCCGGTGTGAGTTCAAAACGCAAAAAGTGAACCGAACTGGTTTTTTCTTCGTTTTCGCGCTCAAGATCTTCATCGGCAATAGCAAACACCTTTGCCGCACCCTCGACTTGAATCCAGACCTGCCGCTCGATGCCATGCATCTTGGCGAGGGCTTCTTTGCGGGCCTTTTCATCCCGGTATTCGATCAGCATGGTCGCTTTGAAATTGCTGCCGTCCGGGATCAGTGGGGTGTATGACGCCAGTTCGTGTTGGATACCTTCTTCCTCGAAGATCTTCTCAACCCGCAACATTTCCTGAATTTGATATCGAATTGTCTTTTCGTCTTCGAACAGGAGGTTGACATGCTCACCCAGATGAACAGACCGTAGCTTCTTGTGGGCAATGATCTGTTGACGGAGTTCTGGCCGAGCTTTGGCGTAAGCCTCGAGCGTCATGAGTGATTCGCGAGTAACTTTAGTCATGGCTTGTTTTCCTGGGAAGTGAGATGAATTCTGTGGCTGGTCAGAGTCCGTATGCACGTGCCATCAGGGTCAGGGGGTGCGCAATTTTGTCTTTGGCCTTGTCGCCAAGGCCTTCTTCAATGTGCCGCCCAGCGAGCTGACAGTCGCTTGCAATCCAGTCAGGCGACCCCTCGGGGTGCTCAGTCAGCTGGCGGAAAGCAGGGCGACCGATCTTCAGCGAGGTTTGGTGAAATTCCTTTTTGACACCCCAAGTCCCGGCATGTCCCGAACAGCGCTCAACGGTGTGAACCTGTGTCCCTGGGACGGAGGCCAGCAGCTCCCGCGTTTTTTGGCCAACGTTCTGAACCCGCAGGTGGCAGGCCACGTGGTAGGAAACCTTACCCAGTTCGACTGAGTAGTCGGTGTTCAGAAGTCCGTCTTTCTGCCGGCTGACGAGATACTCAAACGGGTCACGCATCGCTTGTTTTACCGCCTGGACGTCTTGGTCCTCCGGGAACAAGAGTGGCAATTCCTGTTTGAACATGAGGGTGCATGAAGGGATCGGCGTCACGATCGTCCACCCATCTCGAGCCAGCGCAGCCAATGGCGGGATATTTTTGTTCTTGAGTTCTTCAACTGCATCCAGGTCGCCCAGTTCGAGCTTGGGCATCCCACAGCAGGCAACTTTTTGAACCACTTGATACGGGATCTTGTTGTGATCCAGAACCTTCAACAAATCGTGACCAATTCCTGGTTCGTTGTAATTGATGTAGCAGGTCGAGTAGACCGCCACTTTTCCTTTGCTTCGCGCGCCGTCAATAACTGGATGAGGCGCAGAGGTCTTGGCGTTCGGCAAGAACGGCTTTCTTGCAAATTCAGGTACCCACGCCTGTGCGTCGACGCCGAGGCGATCTTCCAGCTGTTTGCGGAACGCGGGCATGTGATTGACTTTGTTGACAATCTCAACAACCACCGGAATCGTAGCGAGCTTGCCATTGCGGTCTGTTGACGACAGAACACCGTCACGAAACTGGGTTGGCGTTCCCTTCTTGAACTGGACCGCCTTGGCCCGCAACATGACGTGCGGGAAATCCAGATTCCAGGGGTGAGGCGGCACATACGGACATTTCGTCAGGTAGCAGACGTCGCACAAGTAGCATTGATCAACCACCTTCGCGTAGTCACTTTTGGCCACGCCGTCTATTTCTCCCGTGCTGCTCTCGTCGATTAGATCGAAAAGTGTGGGAAATGCATTGCAGAGACTGACGCAGCGTCGGCAGCCGTGGCAAATATCAAAAATGCGTTCGAGTTCAGCTTCCAGAAGCAATTCGTTCCAGAAGTCCGGGGTCTTCCAGGCGACCGGATGGCGCGTCGGCGCTTCGAGGGAACCTTCACGAACGGACATGACAAACTCTCCAGAGGGTCTGGGTGGGGGCTTCAGAAAATAGAAACGTCCCTAAAAGCAGGGTCGTTCTGGAAGGGGACTGGTACGCTAACCAGTACCCCAACCAGGGATCACCTAAGGATGACCTTAGGATCAACCAAAGATCAAACAGGCATCAAGCGATCAGGCGTGCAGAGCGTCCAGGGCTTTCTGGAACTTGTTTGCATGCGAGCGCTCGGCCTTTGCCAGCGTTTCAAACCAGTCGGCGATCTCATCGAAGCCTTCTTCGCGAGCGGTCTTGGCCATGCCTGGGTACATGTCGGTGTACTCGTGCGTTTCGCCAGCGACAGCAGCGCGCAGGTTGGCGTCGCTTGGTCCGATTGGCAGGTCCGTTGCCGGATCGCCGACGATGGCCAGATAGTCGAGGTGCCCGTGGGCGTGGCCGGTCTCGCCTTCGGCGGTCGAGCGGAACAGAGCGGCGACTTCGGTGAAGCCTTCGACGTCAGCTTTGTTTGCGAAGTACAAATAACGGCGGTTTGCCTGAGATTCGCCGGCGAAGGCCGCCTTCAGGTTGTCGTGGGTATGGGTGCCAGCTAAATTAGGCATGAATGTTCTCCGTGGTTCAGTACAAACGTACTGCAATGCAGCGTTTAAGGGCTCTTGGACCCTTGGCCATACGGTCACAAAGGTCTGGACGTATTGAGCCATCAATGTCCCGCGAACGCTAATGGATTCTCCCGATCACGGCGTCTGGATTGGCCGCGTTTATCCGATTGCGGGATCGACTGAAATCTGCGAGGTCTACTCGCACTCCCAGTCCCCCCTCCGCGGTTAAAAATAGCCGTACGCTGCCACCTGCCCGTTGTGCCAATCGATCGACGATTGCCAATCCAAGCCCGGCGCCACCCGCCGGGCCACCTCGCGAGGAATCCATCCGCGCGAATGGCCGCAACACCTGCTCGAGCGCGTCGGCTGGCAAGCCTTGCCCCTGATCTTGCAAGACGATTGCAACTCGCTCCTGATGACGTGAGGCTGTGATTTTGAGGCGGACAACGCCGTCGGGTGATTGCCCATGGATCAACGCGTTATCGACCAGATTGCTGACAATGCGTTCCAGGTCGATGATTCTTCCGATCCAGATCAAGTCAGGCGGAACCTGAGCGGACCAAACCAAGGCCCCCGTTTGCCGGGCTGCTCCGTGGCGTCTTGCAATAGATTCAAGGACCTGGCTGACATTCACTGGGGCGCCGGTGAGTTCGTCAGGGTCCCTGGCGAATTCAATGAATTGACTGACGATCGCATCAATGCGTTGGATTTCTTCGACCATGGAACTTTTGGCTGAGGCCTCCATCGGGGTGAGTTCAAGTTCGAGTCGCAGTCGGGCTAATGGCGTACGCAGGTCGTGTGAGATTCCCGCAAGGGCCAATTTGCGATCGCTTTCGAGTGCGCTGAGTTGTTCGGTCAATCGGTTGAACCGTCGATTCAAGCGTGCGATCTCACCGGGGCCCGCCTCTGGCAGCGGGCCTGGACGTCGGCCTGCAGCCATATGCTCGATTGCAGTGGCCAGGCGGGTGAGCGGTTGGTTGAGCCACCGGCTCAACCCAAAGGCAATCAAGAGCGATACAGCCAAGGCAATGGCAATCCACTCCGCCCATTTCGGTTCTGGATGACGCTCGATTCGGTGGGGGTTGATTCCAATCCAATAAGCATCGCCCGCAATCGTGGTTCGGATCCAGAAGGCTGGTTCCGAGTTCACTGTGCTCGCCAACAGAGTGCCCGGGCCCATTTGTTCGCGCAGGCGCCCTGCCACTTCTTGCAGGAACGCATTGTTTGGGGGCGTTTCAATTTGATCGGTTTCCTCGGCCGGCAAAATCCGAACGCCTTCCTCTTGCGCAAGATCTGTCAACAGTCGGCGGCGCAGCTCGGGCTGCGCTGCAACCAGTGCGTTACGGGTCAAATTGACAACGCTGTTGACCTCCCAGGCCAACTGTTGAGCGAGAGGGGTTCGATCCGACAGCCGCAGGAATCCCATCCATGCAATCAGGCTGCTACAGAGAACGAATGCAATGAGAAAAAATGTTCGCGCAAAAAGACTCGACGGAACGATCTTCATTCTTGCCCGTCGGGGACAAACACATACCCAACGCCCCAAACCGTTTGGATCCAACGTGGATGGGTGGGGTCCGTTTCAAGCAGCCTACGGAGCCGTGAGACCTGGACGTCAAGGCTGCGATCGAAGGCCTCGTATCCTCGCCCACGGGCCTGAGACATCAATTTGTCGCGCGACATCGGTTGATTCGGATGTCGTAGCAACACTTTGAGGAGTGAATATTCACCGGTCGTCAGCGGAATTTCGACTTCGTCTCGGTGCAGTTTTCGGGATGCCAGATCCAGTGTGAAGGGCCCGAACCGGATGTTTCCGGACTCAGGGGCTCCCGCGATGGGTTCGGCTGCCCTCCGTCTTAAAACGGCTGCGATCCGGGCCAGTAGCTCGCGCGGGTTAAATGGTTTTCCAAGATAATCGTCGGCCCCGAGTTCGAGACCAATGATCCTGTCGATATCCTCGCTGCGCGCAGTGAGCATGATGATCGGGGTCTTGTCTCCGGCCCCCCGCAGTCGACGAAGGATAGAGAGCCCATCTTCTGCGGGCAACATCAGGTCCAGTACGATCAGGTCAACCCGATCTCGCAGCATGAGGCGGTCAAGTGCCAAGCCGTCAGGCGCTACAAGGACTTCGAATCCACTTTCGCTCAGGTGCCGACGAAGCAGTTCCCGCAACTTCGGGTCGTCGTCAACAACAATGATGCGATTTGAGCGCTGATTTGACATGGTCGGGCAAGTGTACTGATTTGAGCGGGACTATCATTGGGGAATGAAATCTTCTCTCGCGGTACTGCTTCTCGCACTGGGCCTCTGCGGTCAGGCCAGGGCGCAACTGCAGGTGCAGCCAAACTTGCAGCCATCGGCCCAGGACGGTGAAGATCGCGAGAGGACGCGGCGTGAGATGCGCGAGGTGATGCGCTCGGAGCGGGAGCGGTGGCGCGAGAATTCCCCTCCGGTTCAGGGCTGGGCTTGGCGTCCGCCAGCGCCACAGAATTGGGAAGGTCATGAGGGACGACTAACACCCAAAGAACGGCGTGAATTACGAAACTTGTTGGAAGAGACTGCACGCGAACGGCGAGCGCTTGCCGCGGAGCGTGGCGCCGAATTGGTTCCGGCCGGCAAGGGGGCCGAGCGTTGATCGTCGCCCGAACCCCAGGCCCAGTTTCGCCGCCAACGATTCTTGCAGTTGAGGTTTCCATTGACCGGTGCACGGTCGGTCTGCTCTACGCGGGCGCTTGCGTTTGGCGCGAAGCGTCTGGCGGGCGTGCGGCCGAGGCGATTCTGCCGTGTGTTGAAACGCTGCTCGCTGATCACGAAATTCCGCGCAGTGCACTCGATGCAGTGGCTTTCAGTGCTGGGCCCGGCGGTTTTACTGGCCTTCGGGTCGCCTGTGGGGTCGCCCAAGGGTTAGGTTGGGCACTCGAACGCCCGCTGTTGGTGGTTGATTCCCTGGCGGCGGTAGCTTGGCAGGCTGCGGCGGCCCAAACTCAGCGTGTTGCAGTTGCCATTGACGCTCGGATGGGCGAGGTCTATGCAGGACTTTACGCCGTCAGCCCCGTGGGTGAAGTTCAGACCGTCCATGCGCCCTGGCTGGCGGACCCCGACTCGCTATCAGCGAGCTTCGCGCAAGAGCTCGATCCCTCGACCGACTGGGTGGCTGCAGGCGATGCGTTTCGTGTCTATCCCCAACTCATTGAATCAGCCGAACCAAACCTCTGGGGCAGGGTAGAAACCACCCTTGCGCCTCGAGCCGATGCGATTGCGTCGATTGGCACAAGGCTATGGCATGCAGGCCTTGCCGTTTTAGCCCATGAGGCGGCGCCGATCTATATCCGGAATAAGGTTGCACTTGACGTTGGTGAACAGCGCGCGCTGAGAGTCTCGCGTGGACAAATTTGAGATCAGGCCAATGGTTGCGGCGGATCTCGATCAAGTGATCGCGATCGAATCTGCGATTTACCCTCATCCCTGGTCTCGCGGTAACTTTGCCGATTCTCTCAAGGCTGACTACGACTCGAGCGTCTGCGTACGCGACGACAGAATTTTGGCCTATTGGCTCCTGATGCACGCACCCGACGCATCACATCTTTTGAATTTCAGCATCGAGCCGAGCCATCAACGAAAGGGCCTTGGTTCAAGACTACTGAGTCATCTCTTGGGGGTGCTGAGGGTGCGCCGCGTTGAAGCCGTTGTGCTGGAAGTTCGGCCAACCAATTTAGGCGCACTGAGTCTTTACGAACGGGCTGGCTTTGAACGCATTGGGATCCGGCGGGGGTACTACCCAGCCGCTGACCGTCAACGAGAAGACGCCGTTGTCATGCGTCGTGATTTGTCTCGAGTGGAAGCCTTTGGAGGAGAGCGTGATGTTGGGTGATTCACCTTGGGCTTGGTCACCCTCGCAAGAACGCGCCTGGCGGATGCTCGGGATTGGTCCACGTTGGGTTCGCCAGTCAATCGAGACGGGCGCCCAATCGGCCAAGTTTGATCAGGCGGCGATGACCGGAGCATTCGATCAAGGCCTGACTGCGCGCATGTTTCAGTGGCCAAATCAGTCTGACGAAGCCCAGAAGGTCCTGAAACGCCGTCCTGATAGCTGGCTGCTTCTTTCTCAAACCCAATCCGACAGTCCCGCCCAGGCTGAGCATCTTCTTGACGCGATGCTTAGTGCGATCGGTGCCACATGGTCCAAACCAGAGCATCCAGGCGGCCCTGGGGCGCTCGAGGCAATGCGGGTACTTGAATCCGGACAAGTCGGCGGGGTACTTTTTTTGGGTAGCGAAGCGATTGGAACGCTTGGCCATGAAGGCAGCCGCCTTGAAGACCTGCGCGGCCGAGCGCATCCGCTTCTGATCGGTGAATTACAGATTCCAGTGATCGTCAGCTTTGCGCCGCAGCAT
>RFVZ01000003.1 GCA_009922405.1 Betaproteobacteria bacterium | reverse complement strand
GTGGAGGCGGATTTTCCTGCAACCGTCCCAGCAGCCTCCTCTGCCGGCGCCAATGCGGTCAGCAGGGCATTGACTGAGCTTAGATCGTTTTCGTCCAGTCCACCGACCGATTGACGCAAGCGCAGGCCATCGACCAGCACGGTATAGCGTGCCAGCGCGAGATCGCGACGCGTTGAGAAGAGTTGCTGTTGGGCATTCAGGACATCAATATTGATCCGCACGCCGACCTGATAGCCCAGTAGATTGGAGTCGAGAGCGAGCTGACTAGACCGCTCGGCGGCCTCAAGTGCACGCACTTGAGCCAAGCCAGACGTGACTTTGCGGACCAGTTGTCGGGCGGTGAGATCGGCGCTGCGTCGGGCCACTTCGAGGTCAGCCATGGCTTTTTCGCTCGCAGCGACGACTTCGCGTACCCGGCCGGTGATTGCACCACCCGCATAGATGGGAACAGCCAACTGGAGGCCGATCGACATCGAGTTGATATTGGCAGCGGTGACGCCCAACGTTGAGCTTTCGCTACGACTGGCCGAGCTCACGAAATCGATGGTGGGCCAGTGCCCGAACCTGGCTTTGGTGATTTCGCGGCGGGCCACTTCAAGCGCAATGGCGGCTTGACGCACATTCATGTTTTCGGCGCGCGCGCGCTCTGTCCAGGCCTCATCTTGCGCGGGCTCTGGTGGCAGCAAGGCCAGACCCGATCGCAATCCGTCCAACGTGGACATTTCCTGGAATGGTCGGCCGGTCAAAATCGCCAGCGCGTTGCGCTTATTGCCGAGATCATTTTCGGCGGCAATCTCCTGCGAGTCCGTAAGATCCGCGCGAGCCTGAGCTTCCTGCTGGTCCGTAATCGTGGCGGTACCGACCTGAAAGTTGCGCTTCGCGCTCTCGAGTTGCAGTGCGATCGCGCGCTTTTGAGCACGTACGGCCGCTAGCGTGTCCTGGGCCGACAGGATGTCGAAGTACGCTGTGGCGACCCGTACGATAAGGTCTTGCCGACTGGCTTCCAGAGCTGCCTCGGCTTGCGAGACCGCAAGCTTGCTTTGTTCCAGCGTTTCGAATCGATCCATTCGGAGTAAGGGTTGATTCAGGCTGACCGCGAATTGGCGCGGGGTACTCTCGCGGCGCGTGCTCAGCGAGGTATCGACCGTCTGACGATTGATGTTGGTGATCCCATTGACGGTCGGGAGCAGCCCGGCAGCCGCCTGTGGCACACGTTCGCGGACGGTTTGTAGCTGCGCTCGTGCCGAGGCAAGTTGGGCGTCCTGGCCGGATGCGGCGGCGAGCGCTTGCTTCAGGTCCAGTGCCCAAGCCGGTGCCTGAGCATATGCCAAAGTCACTGCAACGGCGACGCTTGCGAGCGGTTTTAAATTCATGATTTCAATTCGCTTCGGAGTCGATCTATCGGGGTCGATCTATCGCGGTCTATCAATAGCGGTCTATCAATAGCGCGGTATGGAGGCATCGACTTCAAGTGACCAGGCTTCGATTCCACCGGTCAGATTCGTGACGTGAACGAAGCCCTGGGTTTCGAGCCAGGCACCGACCTGCATCGAACGTCCACCGTGATGGCACATGCAGATGACGGGTTTTTGCGGATCGAGTTCACTGATGCGAGCAACAATCTGACTCATCGGCAGATGCTGGGTTCCGGGGATCGACGCGCGCTCAATTTCCCAGGTCTCCCGGATATCGAGAACGAACGGCCCGGCGGCGGCGGCTTCTTTGGCGCTGGCAAATTGTCTTGCCAGCTCAGTGGGACTGATTTGATACATGGCAGGGTGCGGAAGCTGAGGGGCGCTCAGAAGTGGAAAGACGCTAGCTGCGGGAAATGTTGCAACGCAATGGCCATCGTTTCAAACAAGTCGACGGTTTCAAAGCGTGCGACGGCCGATCCACCGCTATCGATACGGGTGAACAAGCGCGCGGTCATGACGGGGGCTTCGCCTACGATGGCGATGGCTCGACCGCCTGCGCGCAATCGAGCCAGGATGTTTTCTGGCATGTAGGGCACCGACCCCGACAAGACGATGGCATCCCAGCCTTGCTGTGTCGTGACATCTCCAGCGACGGTGCCTGGGGTGCAGATAGGGGCGCCGTCCGCACACTCGATCCGCACATTGCTGATTGCCGCACGGGCAAGGTTATCTCGGGCGAACTGCGCGATTGCCGGATTGATCTCGAGGGAAACGACTTGACCCGCCCGGTGTGCCATGAGCGCGGCCATGTAGCCCGAACCCGCTCCGACTTCAAGGACTGACTCATTGCGCTGCAGAGAGAGTTCCTGCAGCAGTCTGGCTTCCATTTTTGGCGAGAACATGGTCTGCCCGGTGGGCTGGTCACCCACGATTAGCGGGATTTCCATGTCGGTAAAGGCCATCGCCCGGTAAGCCGGCGGCACGAAGTCCTCCCGCTTGAGGGCATACAAAAGCTCTAGAACGTCGGGGTCGAGCACATCCCAGGGGCGAATCTGCTGTTCGACCATATTGAACCGCGCGCGTTCGATATCCATCTTGGCTCCCAAAAGCTAGGTGGATTCTACCTGCCGCGAGGGGGTATCGATCAGGCTAATGATCGGTCTATTGATCGGCGCACCTGACTATACTCAGCCCCGCTGATGCTGAAACCACGTTGCCGCGAATCCAGACAGTGTTCGCGCAGGAGAATTAGGATGGCTTTGGGTCGAGTTCAGGATCTAGCCGCCGCGAACGAACCCGCGTTGGCGAGCGCCCATTTTGGTCCTGTGACGGTGATTTTGGGGGATCGGTCCGGCAAGTATCCGGATGGTAATCAGATCCTGCTGGAGGGGCGCGATGCGCGGGCGGCCTTTGATACGCCGCGCATCACTCGCCAATTTTCCGCAGGCCTGGGCGCGTGGTTCGAAACGGTGGATCTGGCGATTTTGGGTCACGTCCATGAGGACCATGTGGTCGGGCTACCCAGGCTTAAGAACGCTGGAATTTTTGTCCATCAGGGCGACCTCGAAGCCGCGCGAAGTTGGGAGGGCTTGGCCGAGCACTATGGCTACGAAGCAGATGTGTTGGCGCAGTTGCGGCCACAGATCGAGCGCGATTTTGACTGGCAGCCCTGCGCTCATGCGCAGGGTTATCAGGACGGGGCCAGTTGGGATCTGGGTGGCGTCAAGGTTCAGGCGGTGCACATGCCTGGGCACACCCGGGGGCACTGCGTGCTTTGGGTCGAACCGATCGGTCTCGCATTTTTGGGCGATATTGATCTCACCGGTTTCGGTCCGTATTACGGTGACGCCACTTCGAGCCTTATTGATTTCCGCAAGACGCTCGCTCGGGTGCGTGAACTACCCGCCTCAATCTGGGTGACCTCGCACCATCGGGGGGTCATTCAAGATCGTGCGACCTTTGAAGCGGCCCTGGCGGCTTTTATTAGCAAAATCGATCAGCGTTCGGAGCGCGTACTCGAATTGTTGAGGTCGGGTCTGCACACGATCGAGGCACTGGTGCAGGCGCGGATCCTGTATCCCCCGCATGCCAACGCGGTTTGGCTCGACGGGGCTGAGCGCCGCACGATTACCCAGCACCTGGATGAACTTATCCTGCATGACCTTGTCGAGAGGCGCGACGAACAAACCTTTTTTGTGAAATGAGTGACGCCACATGGACGTTCTGATCGCATTGCCGCTTCTTGTCAAAGCCGCCCTGATGGGAATTGTTGAAGGATTGACCGAATTTCTACCGGTTTCCAGTACGGGTCACCTGATCCTCGTGGGCCACTTGCTGGGTTTTGTGGATGAGCGGGCGAAAGTGTTCGAAATCGCCATTCAGTCGGGCGCCATGTTGGCGGTGCTCTGGTACTTTCGGGCGCGCGTGACCAGCGTGCTGAAGGGCCTTGGACGCTCGGACTTCGCGGGTCAGTCATCGCGGCAGTTTATCCTCCATGTTGCATTGGCTTTTATGCCTGCGGCGGTCCTCGGCTTGGCTTTTGGTTCTGCGATCAAGCGATCGCTGTTTGCGCCCGTTCCGGTAGCGCTCGCGTTTATTGTCGGGGGGCTGGTCATTCTTTGGGTGGAGCGCCGGCAGGCTTCGCAGGTTGCGGTTGGGCAGGGTGGGCCTCGGGTTCTGTCGATGGACGCCATGGATTGGCGAGATGCCATTAAGCTCGGGTTCGCGCAGGCGTTTGCACTGATTCCGGGGACTAGCCGCTCGGGTGCAACGATCATCGGCGGGATGTTGTTCGGGCTGTCGCGGCAGGCTGCGACCGAGTTTTCGTTCTTTCTTGCGATGCCGACCCTTATGGCAGCAGGCGCCTACGATCTCTGGAAAGCCCGTGCATTGCTATCGCTCGCAGATCTGCCGCTGTTTGCCGTTGGGCTGGGGTTTTCGTTCCTGTCCGCGTTGGCTTGCGTGCATTGGCTGATCCGCTTTGTGGCCTCCCACACTTTTACGGTCTTTGCGTGGTACCGGATTGGCTTTGGCGGGTTGGTCCTGGCGACGGCCTGGAGCGGATTAATCGGCTGGACGCTTTGAGCGGGACCCGAGTTCAGAGGCCTTTCCTGCGTTCATAGACTAGATCAAAGACCTCATGGCCGAGACGAAGGCCGCGCGACTCAAATCGGGTGAGCGGGCGATAGGTGGGACGGGGAGCAAAACCGTCGGGCGTCGTCGACTGGGTTTGCAGCGTCGGGTTGGCGGACAGGACCTCGCGCATGACGTCGGCATAAGGCGCCCAGTCCGTTGCGCAATGCAGGATGCCCGCTGGCTTTAATCGGTTGGCGAGTTCTTCGACGAAGTCAGGGCGGATCAGACGACGCTTGTGATGTCGTGCTTTGGGCCAGGGGTCGGGGAAAAAAACTTGAATCCGATCCAGCGTAGCTTCTTGGATCATTTCGCGAATCACTTCCATGGCGTCATGCTGAATGATTCTGAGATTGGTCAACTGTTGATCTGCGATACGACGCAGCAAGGCCCCGCAGCCGGCGGTGTAGACCTCAACGCCAATGAAGTCAGTTTCGGGGGAGGCGGCTGCGATCTGGGCGGTCGTTTCGCCCATGCCAAAACCGATCTCAAGAACCCGCGGGGCCTCGCGGCCGAAGACCCTCTCGAGATCGAGTGGTTGGGGCTGCCATGGCAATCCCCATCTCGGCATCCCCGTCTGCCACGCTTCGCGCTGGCTCGGCGTGAGGTGTCCGCGGCGGTGAACAAAACTGCGGATGTGCGAGGAAGGCCCACCGACTGGACTGACAGCCGGGTGCTGAAACGAACCCCCGGGGCTCGTGCTAGGATCCATCGCGCTCGCGGGTGTAGTTCAATGGTAGAACGGCGGCTTCCCAAGCCTCAAGCGTGGGTTCGATTCCCATCACCCGCTCCAGATTCACATCGGCCCGCTGCACGTTAGAGCGGCAATGGGCATGCACAGGATTCGGTGGCCCTCGGGCGCTTAGCTTAGTCGCGCGGCTTGAGCGCGTTCTCGAGCTTGGTCGACATCTTGTTGTAGGCCGAGCGGGCGGGCTGGGCCAGGATCACACGCTTGCGACGGCCGTCGGTGGGTTCTGGCAAGAGCGTCAGCCATCCCATTTGGACGAGCGCAGACAGGCGGCCGTGCAGATTTGCCACGCTGCCGAGGTCGCGGTGGCGAATGACGTCGGCCACGAAAATCTCCCGCTCCTCGAGTTCGGCTCGAGCGACGTATTCCAGAATGTTCTTGGAGGTTGGATCAAGTGTGTCAAATCCCGTCGACTCTTCGACAGTCGCGATGACATTTTTGACGCGGAACAGAAAATCTTTCAGTTCGGTATTTGAGGCCAATTTGCTCGCCTTGGTTGTAATCAAAGTAGATGTGGAATTGTAAGGCTATTTTGAATGGGTTTTGGCGCCCGATGCATGAACGACGTCACTCCGCGGCAACATCGGGGGCGCTCGAGCCACGAATAGTTCCATTCTATAGGACCGTTCAGTTCGCCGCGATCGATCATCCGCTCACATTGATGCCCTTTTCGCGTATGAGTTTTTCCCATTTCGCGAGATCAGACTGCAGGAAGCGGGCAAAGTCTTCTTCAGAACCGGCGGGTGCAGGGTCACTGCCACGGTCCAGCATGTCTTTGCGAACTTTAGGATGTTGCAAAGCCTTGTTGAATGCGGCGTTTATTTGCTGGGCCAATGCCGGTGGCATCCGGGCTGGACCCAGCACTCCGAACCAGCCGATCGACTCGTAGCCCGCCAAGCCGGACTCAGCGACGGTTGGCAATTCGGGTAGGGCAACCGACCTCCGGGCACTAGTGACGGCTAGTGCCCGCAGCTTGCTGCCTTGCACATTCGGCATCACAGTCTGGGCGGGCGCAAACATCAGATTGATATGCCCGGCCAGAAGATCCGTTAGCGCCTGACCGGTGCCTTTATAGGGGATATGCTGCAGGTCCAGATGAGAAAGCGCCTTGAAGAGCTCTCCGCTAAGGTGCGAGGCAGAGCCCGCGCCCGAGGACCCAAACCGCAGGTCGCCCGGGTGAGACCTGGCGTAGGTCAGGAGTTCGGCGATGGTTCGGGCGGGGATGCTGGGGTGCACGGTCACCACATAGGGCGAGGCGGACACAAGTGCAATCGGAGTGAACTGGGCGAGGTTGCGCTCGTTCAGAACCGCGGTCGATCCCATCATCAGGGTGTAACCGTCGGGGGGTGATTTGATAACCAGGTCGCCACCAATTTGCCCGGCGGCCCCGGGCTTGTTTTCGATGATCAGGGGCTGTGCCCAGATCTCGGTCAAGATCGGCGCGAGTTGCCGGATCAAGGTGTCGGCGCCACCGCCCGGTGGGAACGGGACGATGACGCGAACGGGCTTGACTGGAAAGTTGCGCGCGGCGTCTTGCGCCCAGGCGGGGTCGGATTGCACCCCGAAGCCGGCGAGAGCTGAGAGCGCCGTGAGCCCTATTGTGCTGAGTGCACGACGGCGATCGGTCCGGTTGGATTCCAACTGATGCGTGGATTTTGGTTGCACCTTAACCCCGCGCCGGAATAGCTGGATCAAGGGCCACTGAACCGGGACCGATTGGATCACTGATTCGATTCCGAAGAGTCATGACTCCTTCGATGCTGCATTCCACAACATCACCCGGCTTTAGAAAGAGCTCGGCCGCATTGTCTTTCCCGACGGCGACGCCTCCTGGGGCTCCGGTTGAAAACATGTCGCCGGGTTCGATCGGAATAAACCTGGAGAAATGTTCAAGGATGTCCGGGAGCTTCCAGATTTGCTCCTCGGTGTTCACCCGCATCCGTTCTTCACCATTGACCTGGCAGGTCAGCCACAGGTCATAGGGGTTTGCGATCTCGTCGATCGTGATGATTTCGGGTCCGAGTGGACCAAACCCGGGAATGTTCTTGGCGGTCCAGAACCTCGAACCGGAGGCGACTTCTCGTTGTTGCAGATCGCGGCACGTCAGGTCATTCAGGACGGTGACTCCAGCGACGTAGTCAAACGCTTCGGCTTTGGTGACACCGAGGGCCCGCTTGCCGATGACGAAAACCAGTTCGGGTTCGTAATCGAGGCGAGTAATACCGGCGGGGCGGGAGATCGTGGCTTCATGCCCAACGAGACAACTGTTGAGCTTGATAAATCCAGTGGGCTCCTCGGGGATCTCTTTAATCAACTGGGTTCGAGTGAGTTCCTCAAGGTGCTTGCGGTAGTTTTTACCGACACAGAGGAACTTGTCCGCGTCCATCATGGGCGGCAGGAATTGAATTTTCTCAATCGGGAGGAGGCTGGATTCGGTGGCCTCGTCGACCCACCGGCGCGCGGTTGTCAGGGCGGGCTCGCCAGCACGGAAGAAGGCTTTCATGGTGCGCGGGAATTGAGATTCCCCGGTTCGTCCCGCAGCCTCCTCGAAGCGGAGTACACCCCCACCGGTCGAACTGGGGATTCGGCAACCAATTTCGATTTGGTTGGTTTGGCGGTTCAGAAAAGTAATCAGACGCATGGTGAAGGGTTTGGATGGTTTGTAAATGCCGGTACTGTAGCGCCCGTGCGCGCTGGACAGATTCTGGATACCCATTTCATGCCCCTTTTTGCAATCACCGTTTTTCTTTCGGCCTTCCTGCTTTTTCAGGTCCAGCCGATCGTGGCCAAGATGATCCTGCCCTGGTTTGGAGGATCCTCGTCGGTCTGGAGCGTTTGCATGGTGTTCTTTCAGGTTGAACTTCTGCTCGGCTACGCCTACGTCCATTTTCTGCATTCAACGTTAAGCCTGCGGCGGCAACTGCAGACCCACGCGGGCTTGCTCCTGATCAGTTTGATTGCGCTCCCGGTCGCAGCAAATCCCGACTGGAAGGGAACGGCCCTCGCGCATCCGTCGCTCAATGTTCTCGCAGTCCTGGCGACGGCAGTGGGTGCGCCCTATCTCTTACTTTCAACCACCGGGCCATTGATGCAAGCCTGGTTGGCGCGAGCGGCGGACGCCGGGGGAGTGCAGGCGCAACCCTATCGCCTGTACGCCTTGTCGAATTTGGCCTCCATGCTGGCTTTGCTCACTTATCCGGTGCTCGTCGAGCCGCGTTGGGCGGTGCAGTTGCAGGCGGGATTCTGGTCGCTGGGATACGCAGGGTTCGTGTTGGCGTGCCTCGGCGTGGTTGCATTCACCTGGAAAAAGATTCCAGGAACGCTTGACCCACAGCTTCCCCAGGCTGCGCCAACTTCGGCCAATGCGCCGAGTTGGGGCGATTGTCTGTTGTGGCTGGGGCTCGCCGCGACGGCTTCCATCCTTTTGCTGGCGCTGACCCGGCACATGACCCAGGACGTTGCCCCGGTGCCCTTTCTTTGGGTCTTGCCGCTCGGCATCTATCTGCTCAGTTTCATCCTTTGCTTCGATGCGCCGCAGTTCTATCTGCGCCCGATGTACCTGATCTCGTTGCCGTTCGCCTTGATCTGGCTCGATCGCGTCGTGGATATGGTCGGAATGAGCGCGCCCATACTCGTAGCGCTTCTAAGTATCAGTCTGTTTATTTTTTGCATGGTTTGCCACGGTGAATTAGTCCGGCGCAAACCGCCAGTCCAGCACCTCACTCTTTTTTATCTCATGATCTCCCTGGGGGGGGCGCTTGGCGGCCTGCTGGTCGGTCTTGTTGCGCCTGCTGTATTCAACGCGTATTTCGAGCTTCCGATTGGTCTCTTTCTGATGGCGGCCCTGGTGGTGATCTTGCTCTGGCGAGAATACCGGCTACCTACGCGAACGCTGCTGGTGGTTGCGTTGGTCGTCTACGGTGTGCGCCTGGGCACGATTTCGACGGGTTATGTCGAGGGCTATCGGGTCGTTGTTCGGAATTTTTACGGTCAACTCCGCATCGAAGACCGCGAGGATCAGGTGCTCGGGCCGGTTCGGGCGATGTTTCATGGCCGAATCATTCACGGTGAGGAGGCCCTAGCACCAACATTTCAGAACCAGCCCACCTCGTACTATTGTGTTGGATCAGGCATTGAACGGGTCATTCGGTCATTGCCGACCGAGCCCGCGCGCAAAATTGGTGTGATCGGCCTGGGCGCCGGGACTCTTGCGGCCTACGGGCGCGCGGGAGATGTCATGCGCATTTATGAGATCAATGAGCAGGTACTCGATCTGGCGCGGGCCGAGTTCAACTATCTGAAACGAAGTCAGGCTGAGATTGTGCCGGTGCTGGGCGACGGGCGTTTGATGTTGGAGCGTGAGTCATCGCAACAGTTTGATCTGCTCGTACTCGATGCTTTTTCGGGCGACTCGATCCCTACCCACCTAGTCACCCTTGAGGCGATCGAAATCTATCTGCGCCATCTAAAGCCAGGCGGCATTTTGGCGTTTCACACCACCAATACGTATCTCGATTTGCGTCCAGTCATGGCCGCGGCGGCACAGGCGTTTGATCGGAGCGCACTTGCGTATACGTGGATTCCCAATGCGCAGTTCCCGTTGTGCCGGCGCTCGGAGTGGACGGTACTGCAACCCACGACATCTGCTGGGTCGCCATCGGTTTCCGACTGGGAGCGGTTGCCGGTTAAAGCCAATTTCAAGCCTTGGACTGATAGTTATTCAAATTTGTTGGGAATTTTGCGCTAGGGCCCTGATATGGCTTCGCGTCCCTAAATCAATGTGCTTTTAGCGCCGTTCTGAGAGTTGAACTGAAGGAGTTCTCGACTCCGATGAGCCTGCCCGCCTCAATGCCCCTGATGCCGACTCTGCCGGCATCTGCTCAGCCTAGCGAAAGGCAACCGCCGCTACCGCCGGTTGAATTGCCTGACGAAATGGCGACCAGCGATTCGGTCGATGGGCGCGGACGTGCAATGTTCATCCCGCGGGGCGAAGACTCAGCTCAAACCTCCGATTCAGTGCGGCGGGGGTCAGTGGAATCCGCCGGACCCCGGTCCCGAGCCATTCCGGTCAGCAAAACGACCCAAGCGGCAGACGTGGGGCCTGAGATTGCCGTGCGCAAACCTGGCGTCGTGCTCAGCCCAGCGGGGATCAACCCGCGTTTGCTTGCGATGGCATTCACTCAACCAATCATCCAGCGCCTGTTGGGACAGTGGTCCGAGGGCCGCACGGTGAGTTTGAGTATTCCATCAAGTCCCTGTCTGCCTGAGCCGCTTGCCGCGGCGTTGGCGCAAGCTGCATCGCCTGCATTGATGAAGGCGATCCTCGCCGTCGGGATGCGACAGGATGGCGTTTTGCTGGCGGCGAAACCGGTGGCATCGCAGCCGGTGGCTTCGGGTTCGCCAACTGAAGTCTCTTTCATTCACCATCAGACCGTTGCGGTTACCGAACATCAGACCGGCGCGGCCGCCGAACTCCAGTCCGGTGCGGTCGCGGTCGTAGCGACGCTTGCCGAGATCCCCGCGGCATCGGGCACTGCTTCGGCCACTGCCTCGGCCACCGTTTCAACCATCGTAGCGGCCGAAGCGCGAGGGGACGCTGGAACCCCCCCGATGATGGTGAGTCTGACCCTGTTGCCGCTTCCGGTTCAGCCCGAACAGCTTCGCGCCGAGCGCGAACCGAACCGAAAGCGCGGTGGCCAAAGGGATGGTGATTCGGAATCCGGTTTGTCAGGCCTTTCGAACGTTCGTCGGGTTGGGCGGATGTTGCGCGGGCAAGTTGACCTCGGCCACCGCGGCCAACTCAATTTTGAGATTCGCAGTCTGAATGGCCGCTTCTCAGTGGCCCTCGGCGCGACGCCGGGTTTGGGGGCAGCCGCTAGACCCGTGTTGCCGGTCCTCGAAGAGGCGCTTCACCGATTGCCGGGCTTTACGGAATTGCACTGGAATGGCTGAATCGCGAAACGACTTCGGACGCGATTCCCGGCCCGACTTGCGGCCCAGCTTGCAGCCCGAATACCAACGCGAGCCCCGCAAAGCCGCTGCCTTGCGTTACCGGCCCGGTGACTTAGCGCCGCGCGTCGTCGCTCGGGGGGAAGACTGGCTGGCGGAAAAGATCATCGATGAGGCCGTGCGCGCGGGTGTGCCGCTGGCCAACGCGCCGGGCCTGGTCAACGCCTTGTTACGATGCGAAGTCGATGATCTGATCGCGCCAGAGTTGTATCGGGTTGTCGCCGAGATCCTTGCCTGGGTGACGACGCTTGAACCCGCCGAGGTGCGTTCGGACGTCTGAATTCAGAATGCCGATGACAGGACGTGCACAACACGGTTCGCGATATGTGGCCGAGCCTTTGCCGCATAAGCGGCCATGTGTGGTGCTGCGGCGTGGGCCTGGAGCGCTTCCAGACTCGCCCATTTTTCGATCACCATGAAGGTGTCCGGACCCGCAGGCGTCTGAAACGCGGGGCCGTTCGCGGTGTCGATCACCGCGGTGTATTCAATGCAGCCATCTTCAGCAAGGACCGCTGGGACGTTGGCGTGAAAGGCTTCGAGGATGGCCGCGCGTTCTCCGGCCTTGGCGGTAATGACCGCAACGACATGAATCATGGAAAGACTCCAAAAAGTAGAGGGAACTGAAATGGGTGATGCGTTGTCTAGGGCGCCAAGTATCGGCGACGATATCGCGGGCCGAGGCTGGTGAGGATCTCATAGGCATTCGTACCCGCATCGATGGCCACTTGATTAATGTCGTGAACCGAGTCAATCAGGTCAAATTGGGCACCCGGGATCATTGCGTTTTCGGGTAGTTCGGTGACGTCAATGGTGACCGTATCCATCGATACCCGACCAATCAGCGGCGCGGGCTGGCCCATGAATCGAACCGTCGCGCGATTGCTGAGACTCCGGAGATAGCCGTCTGCGTAGCCAACCGAAAGGGTAGCAATCCGGGTCGGACGACCTGCACACCAGGTGTGGTTATAGCCCACCCCGTCGCCCGGTGCGATCTCGCGGATCTGGATGATGGGCGCCTGCAGACGGATGACTGGACGCATCGGGTTGGGCTTATTAGTGACGGGAGCCACCCCGTAAAGAGCCGCTCCAGGGCGTAACAGGTCGAAATGCCACCCGCGTCCTAGAAAAATTCCGGATGAATTGGCCAGGCTGCAGCGTAGGCCGGGCCAGCGTTTGCGAGCGATTTCGAATTGCTCGAGCTGAATCCGATTGATCGGGTTTGCAGGATCCTCGGCGCTTACCAAGTGGCTCATCAGCAGTACGGGCTTGATGCCGCCCAGTGTTGCCAATGTGAACGAATCGCCGTCAAGGGCTTCAAAGTCTCGTGCCTCAAACCCGAGTCGGCGCATCCCGGTGTCCACCTGCAAAGCGGCAGGCAAGTGCTCGCCGCGGGTGTTCGCCAGACTTGACCAGCGTTGGAGTTGATCGGGGCTGTTGAGGACCGGGATCAAAGCGTGTTGCGCGCAATCGATTTCCGCCCCGGGTTGTGGGCCATGCAGGACATAGACGGTCGCGTCCCGCGGAATCAACGTCCTCAACTGGGCCCCTTCGGCAACAAGTGCGACAAAGAAATCCCGACAGCCCGCCTCATAAAGGGCGGGCCCGACCTCGGCCACTCCAAGTCCATACGCGTCGGCCTTGACCACGGCCGCGCAGACCGCGGCGGACGGGTGCGAACTGCCGGCCTGGGCCCCAAGAAGGCGCCAGTTTTGGACAATGGCCCCAAGGTCGACCGTGAGGGTGGCGGCGGTAGAATGCTCGATTAACATGGGAATCAACGTGGCGAAGCCGTTCGTGCCTATAACAAACAGTATGCTTGCGACCGCTTCCACTCCAGGCACAGAACGCTCAAATGCTGCATAAGACCCCTAAGCTTTTGACCCGTACTCGAGTACGAATGCTCGCGGTGCTTTTAACTGTGACTCTCAGTGCATGTGGTCGTTTTCAAAGTGGGCCCGAGAAGGCGGTTGAGCCTCCGGTTACGCTCAGTTTAGGGGCCGAAGACATTCTGGTGCTGGGGCAATCTGAACTTTCGACTGGGCCGATCGTGACGGGCTCAATCCAACCGGAGCGCCGCGCTGATCTGCGAGCAGAGGTGTCTGCGGTCGTTTTGCGAGTCGCCAAGGAGAACGGAGATCCGGTAAAACGGGGCGAGGTTCTGGCAGTGCTCGACGACACGGCGATACGCGACAGCCTGACCGCGGCTGAGGAGTCGGCGCGCGCCTCCGGGCAGTCCCTTGAAAGCGCCGAGCGTCAACTGCAGCGTCTGAAGTCGCTTCAGGCGCAGGGAATGACGTCAACGCAGGCGCTCGATGACGCTGAGGTTCGTCGTAACAATGCCCATAGCGATTGGGTGGCTGCCAAGACCCGGATTGTTTCCGCCCGCCAGCAACTCGAGCGCACCCAAGTGCGTGCCCCCTTCGATGGTGTCGTGAGCGCTCGAAAGACATCGGCGGGCGATACCGTTCAGATTGGGCGGGAACTCATCCAGGTCATTGACCCTGCAAGTATGCGTTTCGAGGGGCTGGTCGCCGCCGATCAGATGCAGGCATTGAAGCCTGGTCAGTCGGTGTACTTCAAGGTCAACGGATATGGCCAGACCGAGCTGAATGGCCGGATTCGGCGGATTGATGCTGCAGCAAATGCCGTCTCGCGACAAGTGGCTGTCATTGTCGATTTTGTTGGAAAGGAACGCCCTCCCATCGTCGGATTGTATGCCGAGGGGCGGGTCGACACGCAGACGCGGAAAGCGCTGATGCTGGCCGAAGGGGCCCTCGTTCGGGAGGGCGACAAGGCTTCAGTTTGGTTGCTCGAGTCCGGCAAGGTGCATAAGCAATCGGTGGTGTTGGGTGAACGTGACCCGCGCTCAGGTCGCTGGGTGATAGCTAGTGGGATTAAGTCGGGCGATCGCGTTCTTCGTAACCCTGGTAGCCGTGTGTCCGAAGCGCAGGCATATGCCGAGCGCGAACCCGTTGCGCCCAAACCCATTTTGGGCGGGCAATAAGCCATGTTTCTGTCGAACTTCAGTGTCCGGCGGCCCGTCGCCACGGTGGTGATCCTGATCGCCTTGATGGCGGCTGGGTTGATGGCGCTCAACAAGCTGAAGGTCAATCAAAACCCCGATATCGATCTGCCGATGCTCGTGGTCGATATTGCGTTCCCGGGAGCCTCGCCGGAGACCGTGGAACGGGAGGTTTTGAACCGGATTGAAAAGTCATTACTCCGGGTGAACGGCGTCAAGGAGGTCAGGTCCTCGGCGAATGAAGGCAATGCCAAGCTTCAGCTTATTTTTGATTTTAAGAAGAATCTGACAGAGGCCACCGACGAGATTCGAAATGCGATCGGAACTGTCCGCTACAAGCTACCGACAGAAATGCGCGAACCGGTCATTATTCGGGTCGACCCCTCTGCCCAGCCGATCATGCAGATTGCGCTGTCTTCCTCGAAACAATCCCACGCCGAGATTTCTCGACTGGCGGAGGATCAGATTGCGGATAAATTTCGCGCGATTGGTGGGGTCTCTCAGGTCAACGTCAACGGGGCTCTGCGCCGTGAGTTGAGTGTCTTGTTGCATGCCCAGAAGCTGCGTGAGACCAATATCTCCGTGGCCGAGGTCGTCAATGCGCTCCGCAATCAGAACGTCGCAGCGCCCGTCGGCAAGATTCGTGGCGAGTTTGAAGATCAGAGCATTCGGCTCTTGGGTCGAATCGAAGCGCCGGCCGATTTCGGTCAGATTGTCATTCGTCGCATGGGCAGCGAAGTGGTCCGCCTCGGACAGGTCGCCAGTATTCGTGACGATTTCGCCGACCTGACGAGCGTAAGTACTCGAAATGGCAATCCAAACGTGGGTTTGGCAGTGACCCGATCACGCGAGGCCTCGACCGTAAGCGTGGCCAATGAGGTCCGTGATCTTGTTGAAAGTCTCAACAAGACACTGCCGGCAGGTACCCAACTCGAGATCACTCAGGACGGCGGCGAGAACGCGCAGAACAGCTTGCGAAATGTGGTCGAGGCCTTGATCTTTGGCGCTGGATTGACGATTTTCGTGGTCTACGTCTTTTTGAATTCATGGCGTTCGACGCTCATCACGGCGCTTTCATTACCGACCTCCGTGATCGCCGCATTCGTTGCTGTTTGGGCGTTCGGATTCACACTGAATTTTATGAGCTTACTGGGCTTGTCTTTGGCCATCGGCGTTCTGATCGATGACGCCATTGTGGTACGTGAAAACATCGTCCGCACGATGGAACGAGGTGTGGATCGGGTTAACGCTGCGCTGCAGGGCACGGCCGAAATCGGGCTGGCGGTGGCAGCGACCACCTTTTCGATTGTTGCCGTGTTCATTCCTGTGGCCTTCATGCCAGGGATTTCGGGTGAGTGGTTTCGACCGTTTGGCCTGACCGTGGTGGCCTCGGTGCTGGTAAGTCTGCTGATTTCTTTTACGCTCGACCCGATGCTCTCGGCCTATTGGGGTGATCCTCCGGGTCACGAGAAGGGCGAACGTCGCGGTGTCGGGCGGGTGTTGGAGCGATTCAACCAGTGGTTTGACTCACAGGCCGAACGATACGGCCGCATCGTTGCTTGGGCGCTTCGCCACCGGACGTTGATGTTCGTTCTGTCGCTCGCTTGCCTCGCCGGCGCGCTCGGACTGCACGCAAAATTTGGGGGTAGTAGCTTTTTACCCAGTTATGACGGGGACACCATCGCGATTGATGTCCGTACCCCGGCGAGCAACAATCTGAATTACGCGAGTCGGAAAGTCGAAGCGGCAGCCGTGCTCGCGCGCGCAGTGAAAGAAACCAAGGCGACCAACAGTTTTGTCAATGCTGGGGGTGGTCGCATTTATGTGAATATCGGCAGCAGCGAAATCCGCCAGCGGTCGGCGCAGGCGATCGCCATCGAATTGCGTTTGCGGGTAGCGCAGCTGGTGGGTGCGGAATACACGGTACTCGAGGATCTGAGCAACGGGGCGTCGAAGCCAGTTCAAATCAAATTTTCCGGGACTGACTCCCGCAAGCTGCTCGAGATCACCAGCGCCTTCATCGAACAACTGCGTGCGGTCCCCGGGGCCGTGGACGTAGGGCTCTCGCAGCAAGATCCACAGAATGAACTTCAGATCGAACTCAACCGCGGGTTAGCCAGCTCGATGGGGATTTCGGTTGGCGATACGGCAGCGGCGCTGCGAGTCGCATTCGCTGGCGTGGAGGTGGGGGATTGGGTCGATCCAACAGGGGAATCTCGCGACGTTGCGGTGCGACTTGCACCGGAAGATCGACTAAGTGCGACCAATATTGAGCGCTTGCCAATCGCAGTGACCGGTATGAATACGATTGTTCCGTTGGGGCAGATCGCGAAGGTCACGATGGGTAAGAGTCCTTCTACGATCGAGCATACCGACGGCAAACGAACGGTCGCGGTCACAGCGAATGTTCAGGGCCGATCGGCCGGTGAAGTCACGGCCGACGCGCTCAAGATCGCGAACGCAATGAATTATCCGCCCGGCTACGGATTGCAATTGGCCGGCGCCTCGAAGGATCAACAGGAGGTGTTCAAGCAAATGGGGATCGCGCTGATCTCCGGGATTGGCCTGATGTATCTGATCCTAGTGATGCAGTTTGGTTCGTTCACTGCGCCGATGGCGGTGATGTTATCGCTGCCCCTATCCCTGATCGGCGTCGTTCTCGCATTGCTCATTACCGGCGGCACACTCAATCTGATGAGTTTTATTGGGGTCATTATGTTGATGGGATTGGTCGCAAAAAATGCCATCTTGTTGCTTGACGCCGCTCGCACCCTGGAAGCGGAGGGGATGGATCGTGAATCAGCGTTGATCGCTGCCGGACGTAAACGCTTACGGCCGATTTTAATGACGACTTTCGCGTTGATTGCTGGCATGCTCCCGGTTGCGATTGGGATGGGCGAGGGTGGCTCGTTTTACCGCCCAATGGCCGTCTCAATTATTGGTGGCACGATCACTTCGACTCTACTGACTTTGCTTGTGATCCCCAGTTTTTACGACAGCATCGAGCGCAAGCGCGAGCATTTGATCAAGAAGTTTTTGGCTCGCCAGGCGCGCTGGAATGTTGTGACGTCGGTCGGACTTACGGGCCTTGAAGTCTTGGCGACGCTCATGGGCGCGCGCCTGGCTTACCGTGCGCTAAAGGCCGTCTTTGGACGATTGTTCGGCTTGTCGAGGGCCACGGCCTGAGCCGTTGGATCCAAACCATGCAAGTCGAAGGCACCACCGGGTCCGTTTCAGCAGCCGAAGTTGCTGAGCTCAGAGCGACGATTTCAGTGATGCGTGACGCGCTCGGTGAGGCCGAGCATCAACGTACCGTCGCAGTGCAGCAGGCGCAAGCTGCTGCTGCACACGAGATTGCCCAACTCCGGGCCGCCGCGAGCGTCTTGCGTGATGAACTCGAACTTTCCGGCGTACTTCGTGAGACCGAAGTTCAGGCTGCCATCGTTGCCAGTCAACACGAGGTGGTCATGTTGAAGGCCACCGTGACGGCACTGCGCGATGAACTGGAAGCTTCATTGGCTGAGCGCGAGGCGGCGATCCAAAATTCCACTCTGAATCTGGCGCATGAAATTGCGCAGTTGCGAGAAACGGTGCAGGCGCTTCGCGCGCAAATTGACCAAGCCTCGAGCCCCAGGGGTCCCACCACGAGTGCTCGATAACATCCGGAGAACTCTATGGCGTCCGCTCCCAAACCGTTGGCCGTCGACGAACAACGACGGTTGCGCGAAGCAGAACTATTACTCAGCGTGACGTCGCGTCTGGCGAGCTTTGAGACCCTCGATGAGGTCCTTGTCGCTCTTATCGAAATGACCACGGAAACCATCGGAACAGAGCGTGGCTCTCTTTTTCTGAATAATCCTCAGGCCAAGGAGCTTTATTCCCGAGTCGCCCAGGGCAACATCCAACGAGAAATCCGCATCCTCAATGACAGCGGTATTGCAGGTGCGGTTTTTTGCAGTGGCGAGCCATTGATCATCCAGGACGCGTATGCGGATCCTCGGTTTAATCGCGTGGTTGATGAGCGCACGGGGTTCAAGACACGAAGTATTTTGTGTGTTCCGATCCTGACGGGGCGGGGGGAGATCATTGGCGTTGCGGAGACGCTGAACAAACGCTCCGGGAAATTCACCCGACATGATCTCGCGCTCTTTTCATCGATGATCAATCAGGCGTCGCTGGCCATCCAGAGCATGCAAAACCTGGAACGGATGAAGGCATTGCGCAAGCAGGAAATGGAGTTCATCGATGTCGTCACCGAGGTGACTGCGGACATCAAGCTTGGTTCCTTACTGCAGAAGGTGATGGGCGAGGCCACGCGCTTACTGAACGCAGAGCGTTCCACGCTATTCCTCAACGATGAGAAGACTCATGAGCTCTGGTCGGAGGTGAGCCAGGGCTTGGAATCGCGGGAGATTAGGCTACCGAATCATCTCGGAATCGCCGGTGAAGCCTTTATTTCGGGCAAGACGATCAATATTCCGTATGCCTATGCCGACCTTCGGTTTAACCCGAGTTTTGACAAGCGCAGCGGATTTTTTACGCGCTCAATTTTGTGCGTGCCGATTGTCAACAAAAACGGCAAAACGATCGGCGTGACCCAGGTTCTAAATAAGCTCGGTGGCCCTTTTACGGCCGATGATGAATCTCGACTACGGGCCTTCACGGCGCAGATTTCGATTGCACTTGAAAATGCCAAGCTGTTTGCGGATGTGCAACAAATTAAGAACTACAACGAGGCGATGTTGGAGTCGATGTCGAACGGGGTCATTACCCTCGACGACGAACAGCGAATCGTGACCTGCAATGCGGCTGGATTGCGGATCCTCAGAGTGCCCGCTGCTTCATTTTTGAATAAGCTGGCGAGTGAGTTTTTCGTGGGCGTTAACTCTTGGGTACTCGAAACGCTGAAAGCGGCGACCGAATCCCATGCGCCAGAGGTGATATTTGAGGCAGAACTGGAGGCCGCGGGTGAAACGCTATCGGTCAATGTGACCGGGCTACCGCTCCTGTCGACGGATCATCAGACGATCGGTTCAATGCTGTTGATCGAAGACATCAGCAGCGAAAAACGTCTGAAATCAACGATGTCCCGTTACATGGATCCGGGCATTGCAGATCGACTGGTGGCGGGTGGTGCAGAAGCGCTTGGCGGACAGAGCGTGGCTGCGACGGTTTTGTTTTCTGACATCCGCGGATTCACTACCATCACCGAGAAACTAGGTGCGCACGGCACCGTCACTTTGCTGAATGAGTATTTCACCTTGATGGTGGATTGCATTCAGCGCGAAGAGGGCATGCTCGATAAGTTTATCGGCGACGCAATTATGGCGGCATTCGGGATTCCGGTCGGCCACGACGATGACGCTGACCGGGCCCTGCGGACTTCGATCGCCATGATTCGCGAACTTTCCCGCTGGAACTTGACCCGAGTGGCGGAGGGCAAATTACCGGTCGATATCGGGATTGGACTCAATACCGATACGGTGGTGTCTGGAAATATCGGTTCTAAAAAACGGATGGACTACACCGTAATTGGTGACGGGGTTAATTTGGCCGCTCGCCTTGAGTCGGCCTGCAAAGCCTACGGCGCCAAGATTTTGATCAGCGAATTTACTTATGCTCAGCTGAAATCGACTTATTACACCCGCGAAGTCGACCTCGTTGTTGTTAAAGGCAAGACCAAACCGGTGGGCGTTTATGAGGTCATGGACTTCCATACCGAGGATACCTATCCGCGGCTCACAGATGCCTTGCGGCAGTTTCGAACAGGGCTTGCTGAATATCGTAAGGGACACTGGCAAAAGGCGATTAAGTCTTTTGAAGAGGTGCTCTCGATGAACCCGAATGACAAGGCAGCGAAGATGTACGTCGACCGATGCCAAAAGCTTGAAAAAACCCAGCCGCCTGGCGCTTGGGATGGGGTCTTTGTGATGGAAGAAAAATGAAGTTAGGACCCGTCCCATCCGCCACCCAGCGATTTAACCAGTTGAACGGTCGCAACCCACTGAGCCGCGCGGGTCTGAGCCAGTGCTCGCTCGGCCGCGAGTTGGGTTCGTTCCGTGTCGGTGACCTCCAGATAGCTGGCCGCCCCTTTTTCATAACGCAAACGGGCCACGCGAGCGGCGCGGCTTGAGGCTGTGATCGCTTGCTGCTGGGCCTCTGCGGTGGTGCGACGATGGGCAAGCTCGGACAACGCATCGTCGACTTCACGCAGGGCGATCAGGATCCTTTGCTGAAAAGTCGCTTGCGCTTCATCAAGCCCTGCTTGGGCCGCGCGCCAGTTGGCCTGGTTGCGGCCACTATCCAATACTGGAATGGAGATGCTGGGTCCCAGGGAAAAGAGGCGCGCCGGGGCTGAAATCAGCGTCGTGAGGTCGCTGCTGGCAAGTCCTGCGGCACCCGTCAGGCGAATCTGGGGGTAGAACGCCGCTTGGGCAACGCCGGTCTGAGCGAACGCGGCACTGCGCTGAGCCTGAGCCTGCGCGATGTCTGGTCGGCGCTGCAGCATTTCGCTCGGGATCCCAGCCGCAATGACTGGCGCGCTTGGAATTGTTCCGCTTAGTGGTAAGCGAAGCTCTTCGGGCGCCTTTCCAGTCAGTTGGGCGAGCGCGTTTTCGAGCCCATTGCGTCGACGCGCCAGATCGGATTCATCTGCCAAAGCATTCGCCAGCTCGGTGCGCGCGCGCTCCAGATCGAGGTCTGTGACCACGCCGACGTCGTACCGTAGCTGGACCACCCGCAACGCATCCCGGCGACTTTGGGTGGCGGCGTTAACGACACGACCCTCGTCGTCAAGACCCCGAAGCTGCAGGTAGGTGCTTGCAACTTCTGCGGTCAGCACGAGGCGCATCGCGTCGGCTTCGAGCAGAGTTGAAGCGAGTTGGGCTTGCGCGACTTCATGGCTGGCTTTGATCCGGCCCCAGACGTCGAATTCCCATCCCAGCGTGGCCTGGGCACTGAATTGATTGTCTTCAATGGCACGACGTTGACCGGCAATGAAGGGCGCTGTTGCAACATTGCGCGAGGTGCGAAAACGTTGCACTGCGCCGTCTGCGGTCACTCTCGGGCCAAACTCGGCCGTTACCAGCGACGATTGCGCCCGAGCGCGTTCAACCCGGGCGCTTGCGATCGCCAGGGTCGGGCTCGAAGACAGTGCTTGTTGCTCGAGCGCATCGAGTTGAGGATCGTTGAAGAGCGTCCACCAATCGGGCTTGATCTGGAGGCCGCCCGCCATCGCAGCGGTTTTGAAGGCTGCGGGCGGTGTCGGGGCAGCGGGCCTCGCAACCGGCAGCGGTGTCGTACACGAGACGCATCCTGTCAGCAGGATTAGCAGGGTCGTCAAAGTGGCCATTCTCACGGGTGACCGCTCCTGATCAATGCGCTTCTGCAGGTCGCGGCCCGCCGCCGGCAATGACATGCTGGCCCATCCAGACGAACAGCAGGCAGGCCAGCAACGAGACGCCGAGCAACAGAAAAGCGTCGTTATAGGCCATGACAAAGCTTTGCTTTCGTACCAGGTTGTCAATGGCGCGCACAGCCATTTCGGGCGCTACGTTGGCTTCGGCGCCGCGCGCCATAAAACTTTGCGAGAGGGTCTCCAGGCGGGCCCGGGTGAGTGGGTCGTAAAGGCTTACGGTCTCGCCAATATGTCCAGAATGAAACTGTTCGCGTAGCGTCAGCAAGGTGGCCAGTGAAGCAATGCCGACCGACCCCCCCAGGTTGCGCATCATGTTGAACATTCCAGCGGCGCTGGGCAGTTGCGCGGGCGGGACGCCAAGGGTCGCAAAATTACTGATGGTGATCATGACGAACGGCTGCCCCAGTGCACGCACCACCTGCGCCGCGATCAACTCGGGACCCGCCGTATCGACGGTCATCCCAGAGTTCATAAAACAAGATCCTGAAAAGAGGATCAGTCCAATCGTCAGAAGGATTCGGTTGTCGACCATCGTTGAGAGGCGTGCTGCAAACGGCATGATGAAGATCTGCGGCAGCCCCATCCAGAGGATGACCTGACCAATCGCGAGTGGCGTGTAGCCCGCAATCTGACCGAGAAACAAGGGCAGGATAAAGGCCGAACCATACAGTCCAAGGCCTGTCGTAAAGGCAACGACCGACGCAATCAGGAAGCTAGGGCGGGCAAATATTCGCAGGTCGATAAAGCTTTGTTTGGCGCTCAAGCCGCGCCAGATCCAGAGCCCAATCCCGCTGACTGCAAGTAGGGCTGCGATCCGAATGAAATTACTGTCGAACCAATTCTTGGAATTGCCTTCTTCGAGCATTGCGGTGAGCGAACCAAGTCCAACCGCCATCACGGCGATGCCGAACCAATCGGCACCGCGCAGAGCTTTCAATTGCATCGGCTCAGAATCAAGTCCCCAGGCAACCCCCGCCAGCAGCACGAGCCCAGGCGCCCAGTTGATATAAAAAATCACCGGCCAGCTGTAGATCGTCGTGAGCCAGCCGCCAACCGTTGGCCCGAGTGTTGGAGCAAGCGTCGCGGTGATGCCAAACAAGGCGAGTCCGACCGGGCGTTTGGAGGGCGGCAAAAAGCGGGTGACGAGCACCATTGCCATGGGGATCAGTACGCCCCCGGTGAACCCTTGCAACGCCCGGAAAACGATCATGCTTTCGAGATTCCAGGCAACCCCGCACAAGGTGCTGAAAATCAGAAAGAGTGTGACATTCACCAAGAGATATCGACGGATCGAAAAGACGGTCGCCATGAATCCCGTTAAAGGAATGGCAATGACTTCAGCGACGAGATAGGCGCTCGATATCCACGAGCCTTCTTCTTGGGTTGCCGACAGAGATCCCAAAATTTCTTTCAGTGATGCGTTGGTGATCTGGATGTCGAGGACCGCCATAAACGCACCCAGAAGACCAGCCAGAACGGCGATCCAGGTGCGTAGCGGGACCTGCTCAGGTGGCGCGGTCGACACCGATCAGGTTCGCAGGTCGACGGAGACCGACGCCGACATTCCGGGGACAACCCGATCGGCGATATCGTTCATCTGCGATGGGTCCAACACCAGCTTGACTGGAACCCGTTGCACAATTTTTGTGAAGTTCCCGGTCGCATTGTCGGGGGGTAAAAGCGCGAAGGTTGCACCGGAGGCGGGGGCAAAGCTCTCGACCCGAGCCTTAAGCGCACGGCCCGGAAAGGCATCGAGTTCGACCGTTGCAGACTGACCAACCCGCATCGATTCGAGCTGGGTTTCTTTGAAATTGGCCACGATCCAGACGGCCCCGTCAACGACGGCAGCGAGCTGCTGACCTGGCTGTACCCGCTGGCCGAGTTCAACCGTCCGCTTTCCGATTCGCCCGCTGCCTGGGGACAGCACCGTGGTGTAGCCAGCTTGCAATTCAGCCTCTTTAAGCTGCGCGTCCAACACGGCTTTTTGGGCCAGAGTCGAAGATTGCGCCGCGATCATTGCGCGAACACCTTGCTCCGCCGCCTTGGCAGATGCCCGGCGCGCCGCTAAGTCGGCTATCGCAACCCCACGCGCCGCGAGCGACGCGTCGACTTCTTGCTTACTGATGGCACGCAATTCACCCGCGAACAGCAGCTGGTTGCGGGCGGCATCCTGTTCGGTTCGAGTCAGTGTCGCTTGCGCTTGCGCGACTTGGGCTGTCGATGCTGTAGCTGCGGCCCTGGCCTGTTCGATTTGCGCGGCGCTGCCCTCGATTGCCGCTTCAGCCTGGACCAACTGAGCCTTCAGTCGCTCGATCTGAACCTGTGCATCGGCAGGATCCAGAAGCAATAGGACGTCGCCCGTCTTGACCGGTTGATTGTCTTGCACTGCAATTTTGACCACCACTCCCGCGATTCTGGTCGATACCGGTTGCACGTGTCCGCTGACCACAGCGTTATCCGTATCGGCAAATCGGGAGGCGTGGAGCCAAAGTCTGACGCCAAAAGTCGCTGCGCTTGCAAGAACGATCGTCGCGATGATCAATAACCGCCAAGGTGGCCTGCGGCGCTTGAGAGACTCTGGATCGACCAGTTGTTCGGGTTTTTGAGCTTGCATGCCCGCAGTCTAACGGAGACTCGGGAAAACCCGGGGTTGGGTGGCTGGGAGGATGATTGCGTTTGAAGCGTAGAAGCTTCGAGTACTTGACTTCAAGGTTATGCAACTTCGTGGAGGCGGATTTTTTCGTACGCTCCTTACGATCCGGAGGTTTAGGCACGGCGGGGACTAAACCGAAGGGGAGCGATCCTCGAAGTTGGAATGTTAAAAAACCATTCAACGACTCAGCGAGGACGCAAGATTGAGCGGAGGTGGAACATCGCAACATCAGTTTCCAGTCTGGCGTAAATTCCGGTCAATAATGGGGTTACCGAAAAGTGACGACGACGCATTGATAAACCAAATCAAAACCGGTAAGGTGTTCGGAGATAGGCATCTCAGTTGGTTTGGCGCGCCGAAGTCGAACCCACACAGGTAATGACCCCGATGGAGCTAAACCGGATTTTCTTCAGACTGGTAACTGCTATGGTGGT